>URZG01000021.1 GCA_900552325.1 uncultured Porphyromonadaceae bacterium
ACCTTTGTCTCCGGGAACGCGTTTAAGATTACCTCGCCGAGGTCACGGTTGATCTGGTCGGAAACTACCGGATACTGCTTGTTGGCGCGTCTCGCAACGACCTTAAAGGTAAAGTTCTTATTCTCATAGGCATCGTCAATATATTTTACGACCTGTGCCTTCAGGTCCTCATAACCGTTGTCTTCGATCTGAACCATCGGGCAGATCCCGACGATACCGAATACATGCTGAAGAGCATCGATCACCTCATCATAATCGAAGTCTTCTGCTGCCTCCGCGTAGATTCTTCCCGCCTCTTTTGTGACGGAGAAATTGCCTTCCAGATTCTTTAAACGGTGATGGATCTGTTTTACAAGGGCGTCCTCAAAGAGGTAACGGTTCTTTCCCTTTACGCCGATCTCCGCGTATTTAATTAAAAATGATCTGTATTTCACGGAATTTCCTCCATTGGTTTTCTGTATTTATGCTCTGCGGTATCTCCGCAGCATCGGAACAAGCTCTTTTAACACGTCCAGGCAGTAGTCCACCTCTTCCTCCGTATTGAATGCGCCGAAGGAGAAGCGGAGTGTGGAATCGAGCAGGGAATCCTTCACGCCGATCCCCTTTAAGGTTCCGGATACACCCGGATGGTTGGATGAACATGCGGAACCGGAAGAAACGTAGATCCCTTTATCTTCCAATGCGTGTAAAAGCACTTCCGCTCTCACACCCTCAAATCCTGCCGCCACGATCTGCGGTGCACTGTCACGTCCGGTAAGTCCGTGGACCGTAACGCCGTCCATCGCCTGCAGGCCTTTCACCATGCGGTCCTTGATCACGTAGAGCTTATCGATCTTCGCGTCATGGTCTGTATAGACCATCTTTGCCGCAAGACCAAGTCCTGCACAGCCCGGAACGTTCTCGGTTCCGGAGCGCATGCCTTTCTGCTGACCGCCTCCGTAGATGATCGGTTTGATCTTCACGCGCTCATCGATATAGAGGAAGCCGGTTCCCTTCGGTCCGTGGATCTTGTGGCCGCTGGCAGATAACAGATCGATCCCCTGTTTTTTCGGGCGAATCACATATTTTCCGTAAGCCTGGATCGCGTCAACATGGAAGTAGACGGACGGCTTTTTCTCCTTGATGATCTTCGCGATCTCCTCGATCGGCTCCACAGCGCCGATCTCGTTGTTCACATACATGACGGACACCAGGATCGTATCGTCGCAGATCGCCTCCTGGACCGACATGGGGGTGGCTTTCGTGTTATTTGCCTGGGTGTTCCGCATGATGGGCGACAGCCCCATGCGCACCTTTATCTCCACAGCCATCGGTCTGGTGGCCGGCGGCGTGGTGAACTGCATAGTGAACTACAAGTTCACTTTCAGGGCGCAGAACTGCTCCATAAAGGCCGTGGCGGTGAAATATCTGCTGATATGGGGAGGCAGCTTCGTGCTCAACCTTGTGGGTACCACGGCGCTGGCTCATCTGCTGCAGTCGATGGAGATCGACCGGGTATTCACCTGGGTGAAGCCCGACGGTATATTTGCCGCCTCGCGTCTGTCGGTGTCGCTCGTGGTATCGCTGGCATGGAACTTCCTGTTGCAGAAGAATTTCGTGTATGTGCCTACGAAGTTCGACCCATACGCCATTGCGCTGGTCGACGCTTTCTCATTGAAAAAACATCCAAAGGACTATAATATCAAGCAAGGAAAATGAATCCACCTGCTGACAAGAATCTCTATAACAAGGAGCGCGACGGACTGCAGCAAGGCATCTATCGCATCATAAATCCTTTTGTACGCCTGCTCATACGCATGGGCGTGACACCGAACATGGTAACTACCGTGGGGCTTCTGGGTAACCTCGCCGCCGCCGCCATTCTGGCATGGGCGGCCCTTCTGGCCCGCAACGACGGCTCACCCCATTACGGGATGGTGACCGTGGCCGGTGCGGTGATCATAGTGTTCTCCACTTTCGATATGCTCGACGGCCAGGTGGCGCGCCTGGGCGGTATGGTAAGCCGTTTCGGCGCCCTCTACGACTCGGTGCTCGACCGTTACTGCGAGCTGTTCACTCTCGGCGGCGTGGCTTTCTACCTGATTATGACCGGTTATCCCGTCGGGGCGCTGATCACCTTCCTGGCTTTGGTGGGCTCGATCATGGTGAGCTATGTGCGAGCCCGCGCCGAAGGGGTAGGGCTGGAGTGCAAAGTGGGCTTCATGCAGCGTCCCGAGCGCGTGGTCGTTACCGCGCTGGGATGTCTGGCCTGCGGCATCATCGGCTTGTGCGTGCCTAACTCGCAGATTGCGATATACATACTGATCATCGCTATGGCCGTTATCGCCGTATTCGCCAACATTACGGCTTTCGCCCGCGTGGACGTGTGCCGCAAGGGGTTGAAAGACAGTAAATGAATGTCTGAAAACTGATGGAGTACCAGGACTGCCGGGGTGTGAGGATTGCCGTGCCGCAGAGTTACGGGGATGCCTTGCGCCTTATCGCTTCGGACTTCTTCCGGGTTACCGGGCGCATGGAGCGTAATCCTTTCAGATTGTGGCTCAGGCATTTCCGTAGTTCGGCGATGGGATTCCTTTTCTATTACCGCCTGAGTTCCTACCGCCGTGGTCCGGCCTACCCATATTTCCGCCTCCGGATGGAGAAATATGTAAGGAAGTACGCCCTCCAGATTCCGCTGTCAGCCCGGGTGGGGGAGGGACTCTATCTCGGACACGGCGTTTCTGTTATTGTCAACGGCTCCGCAGTAATCGGTAACAACGTCAATCTGTCGCATTTCGTCACGATCGGCTCATTGAAAGGCTCGGCTGCGGTAATCGAGGACGGCGCCTATATCGGCCCCTCGACATCGCTTGTGGAAGATGTGCGCATCGGTAGCAACGCGATGGTCGGAGCCGGAGCGGTAGTTGTACGGGATGTTCCCGCAGGTGCTGTAGCTGCCGGGGTGCCCGCACGGATTATTAAGGAGAACGGCGGATATAAGCCGGTAAATCCTGTGCCACTCTGCGGCTGTAATAAACAAGTTGTTCATGAACAGTAAAATAACTATAAGGGAATCGCTGGTGATGCTGTGCGCCCTGGCTCTGTGGCTGGCGGTGACGGCTCTCTGTGTGGGTTTCCGCACGGAGCATATCTGGTTGGCGCTGCTGATCGCGGCTCTTTTCTTTGCCTGCAGCCCGACGCGTCGCCTTGTTGTGGCGCTGCTGCCGTTCATCGTGTTCGGCATCTCGTACGACTGGATGAACATCGTCCACAACTACGAGGTGAACCCCGTGGATATCCGCGGCCTGTACGAGTCGGAGAAACAGCTCTTCGGCATAACGGCTGCCGACGGCACGCTCCTTACCCCCAATGAATATTTCGCCCTGCACCGCACGGCGATAATGGATTTTCTCGGCGGAGTGTTCTATCTATGCTGGGTGCCGGTGCCCGTCATCTTCGGGCTGTGGCTCTATTTCAGCCGCAAGGTGGATGCGTACCTGCATTTCTCGCTGGTGTTCCTTCTGGTGAATCTCATCGGATTCGCCGGATATTACATACATCCGGCGGCTCCGCCGTGGTATGTGGCGCTCCACGGCTTTGACTTTCAGCTCGGTGTGCCGGGCGACGTGGCTGGCCTGGGGGCTTTCGACCGCATGACCGGCCTGGGCATATTCCAGGGCCTCTACGGCCGCAACGCCAACGTGTTCGCCGCCGTGCCGTCGCTTCATTCGGCCTATACCCTCGTGGCGTTCATCTACGCCCTTCGTTCGCGCGCCGGCTGGCCGTGGATCATCTCGCTCGGCGTGATAACCCTCGGCATCTGGTTTACGGCAGTCTATACCTCACATCATTATATAATAGACGTGATGCTCGGTATCGCCACGGCGTTAGTAGGTTTTCTCATCTTCGAATATCTGCTGATGCGAATACCTGCCTTCCGCCATTTCCTCGGCCGCTACGCCGCATACGTGAGCGTCGGCACCAAATAACCCCGACAGCCCCGTACACGCGGACGCTCCACGGAGCGTCCCTACAAGTTCGGCATCCGGATGGTTACTCTAACCTCTAACCTCTAACCTCTTGCCTCTCGCCTCTTGCCTCTTGCCTCAAACCTCTAACCTTTTATAATGGATACAGACCCGTTACCGAATTGTTTCTCCCCGCTTTTCTGCCTGCTCAGCGCAGGTAATGCCGCGGCTTTCGGAGCCTCGCAGATTGTGGCGCTGACGCTGGCCGTATGCAGCCTTTTCATCTCCGCCTTCGTGAGCGGCAGCGAGATAGCCTTTTTCTCGATCACACCCCAACAGGCCGAAGAACTCGACGAATCGCCGCGCACCGGCGCCATCCGTCGGCTCCTGGAGATGCCTGACCGTCTGCTGGCCACGATTCTTATCGCCAATAATCTGGTGAACGTGACCATAGTGGTGCTCATGTCGTTTGCACTGTCGGAGATTTTCTCCTCATTGCCCGGGTGGGCCAACTTCCTGCTGAACACGGTTATCCTTACGTTCCTCATACTTCTTTTCGGCGAGATATTCCCTAAGCTCATGGCCAATACCAACCCGCTGCGGTGGGCGCGAATGGCCGTCCCCGGGGTGAATTTCCTTGTCGGGATGTGCTGGCCGTTATCGTCGGTGATGGTGAAATCCACAAAGTTCGTCAACAAGGTGGTGACGCGCCAGAGCCGTACCATAACCCCCGACGAGCTGGGGCAGGCCCTGGAGATCACCCGCATGGAGGGGCAGCAAGACAAGGAGATGCTCAAGGGTATCCTTAAATTCGGCGACACCACCGCCGCCGAGATCATGACTCCGCGCGTGGATATCACCGGTCTGAACGCCTCCATGACCTTTACGCAGGTGATGGAGGTGGTGGTGGACAGCGGATATTCGCGTCTGCCCGTGTTCGGTGACTCGCAGGACGATATTCGCGGCGTGCTTTATGCCCGCGACCTGCTCCCTTACATCGGGGAGGACAACCGTCTGGACGACGGTTTCGACTGGCTCTCCCTCGCCCGCGAGCCTTACTTCGTGCCGGAATCGCGCATGATCGACGATCTGCTGGAGGATTTCCGCCAGCGCAAGCTCCACATAGCCATCGTTATAGACGAGTTCGGCGGTACTCAGGGCGTGGTGACCCTCGAGGATGTGCTCGAGGAGATCGTGGGCGATATCAACGATGAATACGACGAGGAGGAAAAGACCTACCGGCGCCTACCCGACGATACCTATATCTTCGAGGGCAAGACGCTGCTCAACGACTTTTTCCGCATCACCGGCCTCGACGCCGAGGACTGCGAGACGGTGGCCGGTATGCTCCTGGCCATCAAGGGGGATTTCCCGAAGGAGAAAGAGCCGCTGGTCTATGGCCGCTGCCGTTTCCTGATACTTGACATCGAGCACCACCGCATCACCTCGGTACGTGTGAAAGTGATGCCCGACCCGCAGATCTGACGGCGATGCCACGTTTCGACGATACCCTTGTTTTCAGCCGCGGAGAGCTGCGCGTATGGGCGGCCTGGAGGCCTCATGGCGCACCGACGGCTCCGATAGTGGAGCGTCTGCTTGCCGCCGACCCGGCTGTGCCCCCCGGTGCCGGGGTGGGACATTCCCCGTCGGGCGCGCCGTTTCTTTGCGGAGGGGATAATATGCCGGCCATCTCCATAACTCATTCGCGCGACCTTGTGGCTGTGGCTGTGGCGCCTGCGGGCTGCCATGTGGGAGTCGATGCCGAGAATACCGGCCGTGACCGCCAGCTGCGCCGTGTGGCCCCGCGGTTTCTCTCTCCTGACCAGTTGCCGCACTGGGGCGCCACGCCGGAATCGCTTCTGCGCGCGTGGACTATCAAGGAGGCACTCTACAAGGGGGCCCTTATTCCGGGGCTTCCGCTGGAGGTGATTCCGCTGCCCGCCGACCCGGCAGCACCCGATGCCGAGGTCGCCCTGGCCGGGCGGCATTACGTAGTGCGTGCCCCGGCCTCCCCCTCGCCGCAGGACGTTATTTCCCTGGTATGGCAATCTGCTGAAATTTAAACGAAAAAAACGAAAATATCTCTTGTGATGAGAAAAATACTTTTTCTGTTGACAGTGTTTGTTGGCATTGTGTCAGTGTCGGCACAGAGCAGTGAGTCGTTCAAAGCCCCGACAAAATTCACCAACATCGCTTTCGTGAACACCACGATGAAGCAGAGCGGTTTCCCCGACCTCAAATCCAACTGGGGCGTGTCGCTCACCAACGGCCACTCCTACTACCTCCACAAGCCCATCAACGGGCGCCTGCGTTTCGGCATAGATGTGGCGTGGATCGATGTCAACTATCAGAACTACAAGGTGGAGATGCTCACCTGGGAGGGGTTCCAGGAAGATTTTACTATCCAGGAGGTGGAGCTCGGTTTGCAGCTCGGCGCCGGGGCGCACTACAGCTTCAACAACCGCCTGGGAGTTCACGCTTCTGTGCGCTATAATCCTTGCTACTCAATGCTTTATCGCGGCGATGACTTCCAGGGCAGCTTCGGCAACTTCCTTGTGGCCGGGGTGTCGGTGCACTACCGCTTCATCGGTCTGGGTATCGAGGGGCGCTTCGGCAAAGCCAAATATAAATCATATCTTGACCCTGATAATGAGGATGATGACTCCGACGGCTCCGGATATGATGCTCCTGCCCACGGCGCCGCTGCCGGAAAGGATGGCAAAATCTCCTCGAAATTCGCCGGATTCCGCGCCTATGTCTCTTTCGCTTTCTAAGTAACCACATTTCGCAATGAAAAAGATAAAAATCTCCGCTATATTCATATCAGCTTTCGCCGGCGCCATGGCGCTTACGGGGTGCTACACCAATTATATCGACGAGCCCCTGCCGCCGTCCGACGACGAGCAGGAGGAGACCGACATCTTCGAAGGGGTTGACTCGGTGTCGCAGCACTTCAACGTGACCTACGACCTGCAGCCCGACGCACACCTCTACACCGCCGACGACGCCCGCTATATCCTCAACAACAATGTGCTCGACTACCTCTCAAGCACGGTGATTTTCTCCCCGGATATGCCCGACGACAAGCAGCCCCACGTGGGCGAGTCCTTCATGATTCTGGCCAACGAGAAGGCCCCCTTCGGCGTCATGGGTACCGTGACCGACGTGCAGAAAGCCCTCGGCGGCATCAAGGTGGACTTCACCCGCGCCGACTACACCGATATTTTCTATAATCTGGATATGGATGTGCAGGTCAATGCCGCCACCCTCGGCGAGAGTATGTACTACTACTACCCTTCGACCTGCAGCGACCAGTTCTATCCCGAGCCGCCAGAAGCCGGCACCCTCAGCCGCAAAAAGGGTGGCGTGGCCGGCTCGGGCGGTATATATCTCGAGCTGAAGAAAGACGGCGATGACAATAGCTTCACCATAAACCCCGCTATATCAAAAGATTTCAAGGACGATACCGGCGCCTCCTCCTTGGAGCGCGGTGTGAAGGTCAGCGGAAATGCATACCTTACCATCGGCTGCAAGACCCTCAGCCGCCGCAAGGTGATACGCCAGGGCCAGGACGTGTCGGACGAGATGAACTTCCTGCCCTACCTCTCTATGGGGGCGAAAGCGGGAGTGGAAGCCTATGTCCGCCGCACCTTTGAGACTCCGAAGGCCGATGTGGTATTCGTGGTGATAACGCCGGTGGGTATTCCCGTGGCTTATTTCGGTGTACAGAGCTGGCTGGAACTTATCCTCGAAGGGAGGGTAGGGGTGGATTTCTCGGTGGGCAAGACCTTCAGCTTCCCCGTCAGCGTAGGCTCCGACCTTAATTTGAATTTCGGCCACGTAAACTGTACCGGTCAGCGCCCTGCACTGAGCGGTCTGAAGGTGGAGGGAGGCGTCTACGGCGGCATACATTTCGCTCCTTATGTCGGCCTGTTGCACAAGGATTTAGGCGTGGGCGCCGATATCGAAATCAAAGCCGGTGTGGAAGCCCATACGGAGGTCGACCTCCTCCATCTCGATATGAAGCAGCCCGTTTCCATCGACGGCGTGTGGGAGATAAATGCCTCGGTTTATCCCAACTTCATACTGGAGAATATTTTCACAAGTGTCAGCGACTGGAAAAAGTCGTTCTTCCGCCCCAAGGTGCTCCTCAACGGCTCTGTGCCGATGATGCCAGTGATGCCCGAGTTCGAGGATATGGCCGGCGTGCGCGCGGCAAAGTCGCGGACGGCCTCGGTGACATGGTTCCAGGAGTTCGCTCTGCTCAACCTCTGCGGGTGTACCACGGGGATGAATATCCTCGAGCCCGACCAAAAGACGATTTTCAAATCTATCGACGGCAAAAGTATGGCCGCTCTCCCCGACAAGAAGACGAGGATGTCGGTGACCGTGTCGGGCCTCGACCCCGACAAGCAATATTACGCCCAGCCCTACATCAGCTACTGGGGGCTGAAAATCACCGGTGAGCCCGTGCTCTTGGGCACCACCGGCAACCGCCTCTCGGCCATGGGCAAATGGTTCACGTTCAACTACGATACCCGGGGACGTCTGTCGAAACTCACCAATTATATCTCGGCCGAGGGCTCCGAAGGCGACCTCAAGCCGGAAATCACCACCTACACCTATTCGCCGCGCCTATCGGTTCTCAACAGCCAGATGAACCGCGAATCGCGCATCGACGAGAATGGCAACATCGAGTACTACTGGGTGCAGGACTTCGTGTCGATGACCAATATCGAACTCAACAACGACGGCACCATAAGCCGCTGCAGCCTGATGGACAACGAGGATATCGGTATGGCATATTTCACCTACGACGATGAGGGGCATCTCACCTCGATACGAACCTCATATCCCGGCGAATCCGACTTGATGACCCTGACCTGGGACGACGGCTGTCTGATGAGCTGGGAGACCCGCGAAGGGGGCGAGCTGGTGCAACGCATAAACTTCGCCTACGAACTCATCACCGACAATTACAACGCTCCCCGCCAGTGGTCGGCGATGGACGGTGTCTACCTGCCCTACCTCACCTACAGCGGTCTGGTAGGCCCGGGTCCGAACTATCATCCGACGGCAATGACAGTGACTGATTTTGATACCGACGGCAATGACGTAATCCGGGTGCAGGGCAAAGTGGAACTCAACGCCCTGAAGTATATCAAGGAAGAGACCCTCTTTATTGACGGCTTCGAATTCCAAATCCCCTACGCCTACAAGGCAGTGAACACGCCCCCCTCGATGGGTGCCTCCCGCTCGGCCTCCACAGTGCGCCTTCCCGCTTTCCGCGACATCTTCCGCCGCAGAAGAGGTTAGAGTAGCCTCCGGAGTAGCCGTACGGGTAGACGTCCGGACGGGAACCAGAGAGGGAATATTGGCGCTGATTCTTGCAGATTCTTCTTTTAATGATTAAATTTGCGGTTCAAGAATTCAGCAAACAATACTCCATGAAAAAGTTACTGTTACTGCCGTTGCTGGTCCTCCTGGCCGTCTCCGGTATCTCGGCTCAGAAAAAAGGGGCCGACAAGGGCGCCAAAAACCGTTTCGAGGTTTATGGCGTGGCTTTCTATAACCTTGAGAATCTTTTCGATACGATCAACAACAACGGCAAGTACGACCTGGAGTTCTCTCCCGCCGGCGCCCGCCAGTGGGACGGCAAGAAGTACTGGTCGAAAATCAATAACCTGGCGCGTGCCATAACATCCTTCACCACACAGACCACCCCGTCAGGGCCGGCTTTCATCGGCGTTTCGGAGATCGAGAACCGCTCGGTGCTGGAAGATCTGGTAAAGGCCGTCGACGACCGCCTGATCTCGGAGGGTAAACGTCCCTGGGGGCTGCGGGTGGTGCACCATGATTCGCCCGACCGCCGCGGCGTGGATGTGGGCGCGCTCTATAATCCGCGCTATTTCAAGTTCGTGGATGTGTCGAACACCACTCTTGTCATCCCGGATAAACCGGAGTTCCGTACACGCGACCAGATGTGCGTTACCGGCGTGATGGGCCGCGACACCGTGAGTGTCATCGTCAACCACTGGCCTTCGCGTCTGGGCGGACAGGAGCAGTCGTCGCCTTTGCGCGAGGCCGCCGCCGCACTCTCCAAACATATCGCCGACTCGCTGTGGAGCATCCGTCCGAACCAGGGTGTGATTGTGATGGGCGACCTCAACGACGACCCCCAGGACAAATCGTGCGCAAAGGTGCTCAACGCCCGCAAGAATCCCGACGGCGTGAAGCCTTTTGGTTTCTATAATCCCTTCTGGAGCATCCTCGACAAAGGGATCGGCACCCTCGCTTACCGCTCGCAGTGGAACCTCTTCGACCAGATAATCGTCAGCGGCAAGGACCGTCTGCACTACTGGAAAGCGCAGGTGAACAACTTCGATTTCCTCAAGGATTCCGAGGGGCAGCGCCAGAACTACCCCCTGCGCACCTATTCCGGCGGAGTGTTCCTCAACGGTTACTCCGACCACTTCCCCACCGAGATTTTCCTCATCCGCCGGCTTTGAGGACAGCAGGTCTTTAACCTGCGGTTCCCCGAGAGTAGGGACGCTCCATGGAGCGTCCGCGCAAATGCCTCAAATCCGGTTCTTTATTCGGACGCTCCACGGAGCGTCCCTACAGCAAAAGCCGTTTTAGGTGATTTTGATTCATCTCAGATAGTCGAAACAGCTGCCCCTTGTGGCGGTCGCGACAGGTCGCGACCCTACGACGGACGGTTACTCCCGCCTCTTGCCCGTCGCCCCTTGCCTGAACTATGTCATCTGTAAAATTACTTTTCAAGGATACTGCCATTTACGGCGTGAGCTCCATTGTGGGGAGATTCCTCAACTGGTGTCTGGTGCCGATGTACACCTACTGCTTCCCGTCGTCGGAATACGGTATAGTCACCAACCTCTACGCTTACGTGGCGTTGGTGCTGGTGATCCTCATCTACGGTATGGAGACGGGATTCTTCCGTTTCGCCAACCATGAGCGCTACTCCGATCCTACGGAGGTGTACACCACGTCGCTTATCTCCCTGGGCTCCACATCGATGCTCTTCATCATCGCCGGGTGCCTCTTTTCGCCGGAACTGGCGCGGCTGCTCGACTGCGGCGATCATCCGGCCTATATATGGATGATGGTGATAGCGGTGGGTGTCGACGCCTACACGGCCATCCCCTTCGCCTATCTGCGCTACCGTCACCGCCCCATGCGGTTCGCCACGCTGAAGCTGGTGAACATCGGCCTCAACATCGGCCTGAACCTCTTCTTCATCCTCCTCTGCCCGTGGCTGTGGAAGGTGGCGCCCGACACTATAGGGTGGTTCTACGACCCGTCGTTCGGCATCGGTTATATCTTCCTGGCCAATATGATCAGCTCGCTGGCGGTGCTGCTCCTCCTCTTCCCGGAGCTTACTTCGGTGGGATACCGCTTCAACGGCGCCCTGCTGCGCAAGATGCTCGTCTACTCCTTTCCGCTGCTGATTATCGGCATTGCCGGAATCATGAACCAGACTATCGACAAGATCCTCTTCCCGATGATCTACCCCGACAAGGCCACGGCGATGGCCGAGCTGGGTATCTACGGGGCCAACTACAAGATCGCCATTGTGATGGTTATGTTCATCCAGGCGTTCCGCTTCGCCTACGAACCCTTTATCTTCGCTCAGAGCCGCGAGAAAGGGGAGGACCGCAACCAGGCTTACCGTCAGGCGATGACCTGGTTCGTGATCGCTGCGATGTTCATCTTCCTCGGGGTCCTCTACTTCCTGCCGATACTGAAATTTTTCATCTCCCCGGCCTATTTCTCGGGGCTGAAGGTGGTGCCGGTGATCATGATGGCGGAGTTTTTCTTCGGGGTGTTCTTCAATCTCTCGTTGTGGTACAAGCTCACCGACCGCACCGTGTGGGGCACATGGTTCACACTTTTAGGTCTGGCCGTGACGGTGGGACTCAACTTCCTGCTGGTGCCGCGCATGGGCTTCATGGGATGCGCCCTGGCGGCGTTGTGCTGCTACGCGGTGATGATGCTGGCCTCCTACTTCGTGGGGAGGGTGAAATACCCTATCGACTACGATGTGCGTAGGGTGGTGTTCTACGTACTGGCCGCGATGGCGCTCTGGGGCGCCGGGTGGATGCTGACCACCGGCAACAATCTCGTCGATCTGCCGCTGCGTGTGCTCCTTCTGGGGGTGTATGTGGGCCTGGTGTTCCTTGCCGAGCGTCGCGGCGCTTTCCCTTTCCTGCCTGACCACTCG
Source organism: uncultured Porphyromonadaceae bacterium (assembly GCA_900552325.1). Classification (GTDB taxonomy): domain Bacteria; phylum Bacteroidota; class Bacteroidia; order Bacteroidales; family Muribaculaceae; genus UBA7173. The sequence continues at coordinate 12,190 of URZG01000021.1, forward strand.
AAAACCGGCGCGAAATGAAGGTTGTGCTGCTGAGTACCAACGATATAACCGGCGGAGCGGCCATCGTGACGCTGCGCCTTACGCGTGCCCTGCGCCGTGCCGGGATGGATGCCACGATGGTTGCGGCACGCCGGGGCGCCGACAATCCCGAGGTGGTCGGCGCGGGTTCGCGCCGCCGCTTCATGCTGGCCTCCTACGGCGAACGGCTCCGGATTTTCCTTGCCAACGGTCTTGACCGGGCGGGGCTTTTCACCGTCGATATAGGTCGCGCGGGGCTGCCCCTGCACCGTCACCCGCAGGTGCGCGAGGCCGATGTGGTGGTGGTGGCGTGGGTCAACCAGGGGATGTTGTCGCTCCGCGAACTGGAGCGTATCGCTGCCGAAAAGCCTGTTGTGGTGGTGATGCACGACATGTGGTGGCTCACCGGTGTCTGCCACCATGCGGGGGAGTGCGTCCGGTTCCGCCAGGGGTGCGGCCGCTGCCCTATGTTGGGGCGTGGCGCCCGTGATTCCGACCTTTCAGCAAGCACATGGCGCCTCAAAAAGAGGGTCTACGCCAATCCGGACATCCATTTTGTAGCGGTCTCCACCTGGCTGCGCGACCGGTGCCTCGAATCCCCCCTGATGGAGGGGAAAGAGGTGGAGGTGATTCCCAATCCTTTCCCGGTGGAGGAGTTCGCCGACGGACCGCGTCTCTCGGCTGAAGAACTCGGCTTGCCTTCACTTACTCCCGGCCGCACGGTAATGGCAATGGGCGCCGCACGCCTCGATGACCCTATCAAATGCTTCCCGCTGGCCATCGATACACTTAACATCCTTGCCGACAAACACCCTGAAACGCAGCCGTATGCCATCTTCTTCGGCGCCCTGCGCGATCCCTCGGTGCTGGAGCGGCTGAACGTGCCCTATACGTGGCTCGGCCCCCTTTCCGACCCGCGCGCCATCCGCGCCGTCTATCATACCGCCGACACGGTACTCTCGACCTCCTCATACGAGACCCTCCCCACAACCTTAATAGAGGGGCAGGCCGCCGGTTGCTTCCCCGTGAGCTTCAACCGCGGCGGCCAGGCCGACATCATCGCCGACGGCCTGACCGGTGCCCTCGCCCAGTGGCCCGATACCAGCGCCCTGGCCTCCGGAATCACCCTCGGCCACAACCTCCGCCATTCCGATCCCTCCCTGCAGGCTCGCCTCCTTGCCTCTGCCGCCCGCTTCGCCGCCCCCGCCATCGCCGCCCGCTACACCGCCCTCTTCCGCCGCCTCCTCACCGTTCGGTGATTTTTGCGTATTTCTCCTATTAACGTGCGACAATTTAGCGCACGACAATCTTACGGGTGTGGTTACCGGCTCTCACAATGTAAATTCCTGGGGTTAACGCTATTTCAGCTTCGCCGTATTCATTGGCCTGTATATGGCCCGCAAGTTGTCCTGCAGGTGTAAATACCTCCACTATGCAACCGCCTTGCAACCCGCTGACTGCCAGTATCCCTTCGCTGTTTTTGAGATTAAAAGCGTTTGCAGCATACTGAGGTTCGTCGATTCCGGCGCTGAAGTCATGTTCCTCGATATGGAACATACCCCAGTAGTAATGGTTGGCATAAATGTCGCTGCATCCTTCAGGAACGTAAAGGGTGATGGTTTCCAAATCGGATAATGTTTGAATCCCCTGTGCCTCATTCTTAAACGGGAATATGGATGGCGGTTGCCCGCTGGAGGGGTCGTATGAGTCCTCTTCCCATCCCGTCATACTCGGGCCTGTTAATTCCGGCGCCTGGCGGCTGTCGCAATATATACGTTTTACAGATGTATCGGCAAAAGCGCCCCAGTCAAGATAAATCGGTTTGTTGTCAGCGCGACTCTTAAACCAAATTTCATCGAAGGTGTTGGATTTGAATGTCTGCCATGACAGTCCGTGTAAAGTTTCTGGAAACTTCAATATTCTGAGGTTTCCTGTCAGTCCTGCAAAGGAACGTCTTCCGATATACTCCACTCCCTCGAAAACCAGCTCGTCAATCGGAAGGCCGGAGAAGCAGGAGTGTTCGATATCCTTGAAACCTGTGGGAAACCTGAGCTTTTTAAGCCCTGTACCGACAAAAGAAGATTCTCCGACAGACTCCAGGCCGTTGGGAAATTCTATGGATGTGAGCCGCGGGCACGTATGGAATCCCTGTATGTGGCGCAATTCCGTCGGAAGTACCACTGTTTCAAGATTGGGACAGTTGGCAACTGTCAGTTGTATTGATATGAAAGGGGGGTCGAAAGTCAGTGTTTTTAGATTCTCACATCCATTGAAAGCCCAAATACCGCAACTGGCCACTTTGTATTCGGTTCCATTGTACACGGTTTTAGCCGGCAGGGTAATCTCTTCCTGCTCATAGTGCGGCCGTTCCGGCGGCGATATCACATATACGCAGTTGTCGGGCAGATTGTACTCCTCTTTCTCGCTATCGGAAAATATGGCATACCATAGTCCGTCGGATTTGAAATGCGGCGGCACTCCTTGTATGGCTGCCACACCGGCCACTGCCATCGCCATCGCTAATATATATTTTTTTATACTCATATCAATTAGTGGATTATAGTTTTTATGCGTAAGGGTTCCTGTCCATTCGCACTGAGATATTCGTCGCATCCCCGGGCAGTACAAATAAGTCTGTTTTATGTGGGAACGAGGGGGTTGCGGGCGTAGTCGAAATGCCGCATCCATCAAGATTCCAAAAATATGTGCCGGGATAAAGCGTAGTGTCGGGAGTTACGTATATATTGGGGATCATGTATGACACTGTGATGGCCATGGAGTCGCTTTTGTACGTTGTGTCCGTACGTACTGCGCTGACTGTGTTTTCTATTTTTAGAAATTTGAGCAGTGCGTTGGGCGTCATCACCCGTAGTACCTCTGCATGAGTTGCAAAGGAGAGTGTCAAGACGATTATGGATAGCAGTGGTTTAATCATAATTAGAGGTATTAGAGATTGTAAGAATTTTGGATACGATATGAAGATTATAGTATTTTTTCACAAAAATATTGTTTGGATAAGGTAAATGCAAATATATAAAGTTAAAAAGCACTAAAATAGGGCGCGATTTGGATTGTTTACGCATTTAGGGCTCCGGTTTGAGGCTATATGTGGCTTGTGTGAGTTGACAAGATTGGTATGGCCTCCAAGTCCTGTCAATTTATAAAGTAGGTTGCTGTTGTTATGTATTTCGGCGTACCCCAACCTGTTCCGTAGGAAATGTTATGGTTTTTTAGCAGTGGGATTTACGAAAAAAATTCGTATCTTTGCGGCAAAATAAGGCACGCCCCGCAAAGGGTGCCTCCTGCACGATTCTCAATATAACTATCTACTTCATATTTATACTATTATGAAAATTGAAAAAATCATCGGCCGTGAAGTGCTCGACTCCCGCGGCAACCCCACTGTAGAAGTTGACGTAATCCTCGAAAGCGGCGCACGTGGCCGCGCTTCCGTTCCCTCGGGCGCTTCCACCGGCGTTAACGAGGCTCTCGAGCTCCGCGACGGTGACAAGAACCGCTACATGGGCAAAGGCGTCCTCAAGGCTGTGGCCAACGTAAACGGCCCCATCGCCGAGGCTCTCAAGGGTATGAGCGCCCTCGATCAGATCGCCATCGATGAGAAGATGCTCGAGCTCGACGGTACCGACACCAAGTCGAACCTCGGCGCAAACGCCATCCTCGGCGTATCGCTCGCAGTTGCCAAGGCTGCTGCCGACTACCTCGACCTTCCCCTTTACAAATACATCGGCGGCTGCAACACTTACGTTCTCCCCGTGCCGATGATGAACATCATCAACGGCGGTGCACACTCCGACGCCCCCATCTGCTTCCAGGAGTTCATGATCCGTCCCATCGGCGCCACCTCCTTCCACGAAGGTATCCGTATGGGCACCGAGGTTTTCCACAACCTCAAGA
>URZG01000022.1 GCA_900552325.1 uncultured Porphyromonadaceae bacterium
TTGGCATACAAGGCTTCGGCGGCGGGGGTGTTGTTGTCGGTCATTTGTTGAATATTGATGCTAAGACATCGGACATGGAGTAACGGGCGCCGGGCTGGTATGCCATGAATTCAGGCACTTCCAACAACCATTCTGCGGCATATACGGCGCCCTGCGCGAAGCCGCTGCGGTTCTTGGCGCGGTGTTCCAGGGTGATGGTGTCGGCGTCGCTGTCCCAGCGGATTATGTGAGTGCCGGGCACCTCACCCTCTCGGCGCGAGTCCACCGGGAGGGTCTGATCGTCAAATACCGTCTCGAATTCGTCGGTGGCGGCCCACTGGTTGTACCAGCCGTTGCCCACGATGTCGTTGGCCAGAGTGATGGCCGTACCCGAGGGGTGGTCGAGCTTGTGTATGTGGTGGATTTCCTCTATTTCGGCCTTGTATTCGCCCGGGAGGCGTCCCATCACGCGCGCCAGTTCGCGGTTGATGTGCATAAACACGTTCACGCCGATGGAATAGTTCGAGGCCCACACCATCGGCACGCCGGTCTCATGAACCAGAAGGTCGATCTCGCCGAAACGGTCGGTCCACCCCGTGGTGCCCGAAACAACGGCCTTGCCACGGCGCAGGCACTCGCTGACGTTGTCGAAAGCCTGCGAGGGGACGGTGAACTCTATCGCCGCGTCGGCCGAGGCGAACGCCTCGCTGTCGAAGTCGCCGCGGTTATCCTTGTCGATTCGGCACACTATCTCGTGGCCGCGCTCCAGGGCGGCTTTCTCCACCTCGTGGCCCATGCGGCCGTAGCCTATGATCGCTATCTTCATTTCTTCTTGTTTTTGGCTTCTTCGGAGCGGCGCAGCTCCTTGTTGACTGTGCGGGGGATGCTCAGCGACGTGAATATCAGCAGCGCGCCTCCGGCCAGGGTGAAGGCCCAGGCGTCGCGCGTCACCGCACCGTTGTAGAATATGAAAAACGCTGCCACACAGAAGAATATCGCGCTCCAGCTCTCTATGCGCATCAGGCGTTTCACTCGCGGGTGGCTCCCCGTGTAGGGGGTGAAGAACTTCGATACCAGGAAGCAGGCCGCCCCGCCGGCATACACGTACTTCCACCAGGCCACCGCTCCGGGACTGGTGAATACGCCGATCATCGGCAACATCGTGCCCACGGCTATTCCGAGAAGCCCCACGATGCCGAGCACGGTCATCGCCGCCTTCGGCTCGCGGCCAGTAAGCTCCTCACGGGTATAATATTTTTCGTTCATAAAATGTTGTCGTAAGTCATTCGAACACATACACATCCTCGCCGGGACGCTGCATGTGGTACTGTTCGCGCACGATGCGCTCCAGGGCCTGCGGATTCACCGACAACTCGGCGTTGAGTTTCCGGTAATACTGCATGGTGTCGGTGTTCTCCTTGATTTCAGCCGTGAGCCGGTCGATCTCCGTCTGATACTCCATGCTTTTGAAGTAGGAGTTCTCGTTAAATCCCAGGATAAAAACCAGATAGGCCACCGCGATAAGCAGCGGCAGCGATATATACCGCCGCGACCAGTGCCATGTCTGCGAGAGAAAGTCTTTCATACGGCAAATTTACTCATTCCCCCGCAAACCTCCAAATTTTTAGGCGAGAGGCAAGAGGCGAGAGGCGAGAGGCAAGAGGCAAGAGGCAAGAGGCAAGAGGCAAGAGGCAAGAGGCAAGAGTAGCCATCCGGATGCAAACAGGTGTGGTTTATCAAAATTAATAAATATTGCTGTCCGGTAAAAATCGGTACGAGCTTATATCTGACAAGAACACAATAAGTTACATCTATTTTGCCAAGAAGGGCTTGTCTTTTCATGCTGTGTAAAATTGGTAGTACTGAGCATTAAAAAGCCTTTAGAAGACATTTATACACGTCATTTTCATACTATATGGGATAAAAAATGTTCGATTTCTATCATGCCAAAGTTTTACCGGACAGCAATAATTATTTTTGTGATGCAGACCGTCACGCAGAGGCCCCGGTAGAGGGAATGTGAGTGGTGGGTCTGCAGATTTTGTTATCTAAAAGCGTTTACTTACGCTGATTCTTGATATACAGGAATTCTCGCAAAATTCACTTTAGAGTCAAGGATCGTGCAGCGGTAGATGCCCTGATTGTGTATATCCGTCTGCTTCGTTATGTCCGTAGGGCATCGCGAAGTGTGAGATATATCCATAAGCGTGGGCTTCTGGCGTTGCCGTTCAACTCTAAAGGGCGATGCGAGAAGCCTCTGTATGAAGAACGGCAACGGTACGGTTCCTACGCTTTTCTTGTATATCTTATTCTGTGCCGCCGGGAGCCGGGCCTTTTCGATTCTATGAAAAAACTACTTTGGCTCCTTGCATGGAGTTTCGCCCTGATAGTCTCGGGGTGCAGCAGCGATGATCCCGATCCCGACGGCGGGGATGTGATCAAGCCTGATCAGGAGGTGCCGGATCCAACAGGTACGATACTGCTTTCGATGCGCAATGACGACGGCACGTCGCTAAACGGACTGTACATCGGTAAGGATGACAATTTCCACGGTAACGGCTGGAAAATAGCCTCTATCGGCCAGGTTAAAGGGCTGGGCAATGTAGCCTCGATCCCTTTGGCCGGATGGGCAGAAAAGGTATCTGTGACGCCTGGCTACGGCTATGTGGCATATAATACTTATTCCGACGAGTATTACCGCATTTTTGTGACGGACTACATGGCTTCGGCAACGACAGGCGGTGTGATAGGTGCCGACATCAAGTACCAGAAGCCGTTCAAGGGACTGGACGAGGCGATATCGCTGAAGCAGGATAAGGTGGTGATTCCCGCAGAAGGTGGATCGGAGCAGCTTGTGTTCGGCAACAGTTCGATAGTGCCGTTCAAAGTCACCTCCTCGGAGGAGTGGTGCCTGGTGCAGAAGGCCTCTACCCGAGATTTCGGGTTCCTTTACGATGCGGTTGTGGTGTCGTGCGACGAGACCTACTCGGCCGAGGAAGCAAAGGCTACGGTGACTATCGAGACCCTTTTCGGCAAGACCAAGGAGATAGAGGTGACCCGCGCCGCCCGTGGCGAGTTCATCACCCTCTCGCAGGATAAGTACGATCTGGGATTCAATTCGAATCAGGCACAGTTCTCGATCAACGTTTTCACCAACGTTGAGCCTTCCGACATTCAGGTTACGAGCAGCGACGAATGGCTTTCAGGAGTGTTCAGCGGTCGCAACTACCAGTCAGTGCGTCAGATACGCTGGATAGAAGGACAGGCGGCATCGCGTGCGACGCTGGAGAATCCGATATCAAAGGACTTCATCATTACGGCCGAGGGGTATGTCGGCGCCGATGAGCGTGAAGGCACAATAACCCTTTCATACGGTAACGTTAAGAGTGTGCTGCGTGTTGTACAGCAGGGCTCCGGCTTCAAACTGTCGCAATACGACTTCAATTTCAAGGCTGAGGAGGATCTGACCCAGACCGCCACATGGTCGGGGAACCTCAACTACCGTTATCTATGCGTGGATCGGGAAAGTGTAAATTGGTTTTCCGCAGTATTTGACTACGACCGGATGACACTGACGGTTCAGCCTAATCCTTTCGAGGAGAGTCGGAGCGCTATCATCAAGATATGTTACATGGGTGATGGCACTTGGGACGGCCGCACTGTGATAGCTGAAATCGAGGTTACCCAGGAGGGTGCGGTACCTTACGACCGCTATGTATATTTTGAGAGTCCGGCATCGAACTATACTGTATCTTTCCCCCTGACCGAGGGTGCCAAGATCACTTCGTCGGCCGACTGGTGTACCGCCACTCCTAACGGTTCCACTCTCGTTATCCGAGCTACCGCAACGACCGAAAACCGCTGGGCCGAAATCTCAGTGGAAGGTGTATCCTCCAAGATCTACGTCTCCCAGAGCAAGTATAAAGTCGGCGATACTTACTCCGAAGACGCCATCACCGGCACGATCTACAGCATGGAACAAGGTTTAGGCCGAATCACCCGAACACTTGATGGCAGATACGCCTGGTCAACAGAAAGGATAGACATTCAGGGTGCTACTGATTATACTGACGGAACCAAGAACATGGCAGCCGTAATGGCAATTCCGGGCTGGAAAGAGTTATATCCCGCCTTTGCCGCGGTAGAAGCCCTCAATATCGATGGTGCCACCGGCTGGTACCTCCCGGCTGTCGATGAGTACCGATTCAATCAAAATGCCAACTATCAAAATGAGCAGCCGTGGTCTTCCACTCAATATGGTAAGGAATATGCATGGTATTTTGGCCGCTGGGGAGGAGATCCATATTACAATGTCAAGGGAGCTGAGCACAACATCGTTGCCATGAACCGCTTCTCCTACGACTTCGTGAAGAAATAAACCTTTACCAATCATATATATGCTAATCAGCCGCGCTCAGATGGCGCGGCTGATTTATTTGTATTCTGTGGAGTCAGATGCAATGCGGGATGAGGGGGAGGGCAGGGAGGTCGGCGGGGCAGAAGTCAAGGATGGGGAGATCGGCGGGGAGCATCCATGCCATTTCGGAGTGTTCTTTCAGCAGGGGGGTGCCGGAGATGAGGCGGCAGGTGATGAAGTGCAGTTGCACGGTGAATGTGGGGTAGGTGTGCTCGATAACGGCGATGGAACGGAACGGTTCTGCGTCTATGTCGAGTTCCTCGCGCAGTTCGCGCACTAATGCCTCGCGTGGTGTCTCGCTCTCTTCGAGTTTGCCGCCCGGAAATTCCCATCGGCCATCGGTATCGGGATTCTTCCCGTAGCCGCGGCGGCAGACGAGGACTTTCCCGTCGCCATCATATATTACGCCGGCCGCCACCTTTATATGTGGCAGCGGGGATTGTGGGGCGGGAGTGGTGTCAGATATCATCGGTGTCGCCGGCTGAGCGTTCGAGAATTGATGCCGCCAGAGAGTCGCCGGCCTGCACGATGGCCACCAGAGGGTAGAGCTTGCGAGCGGCGTCGTAGTTCTTGCAGTCCTCCAAGGAGTTCTGGTTCACGCCCCATGCACCCATGTGCCATCGTATGGCGAGCATCTCGGCGTCGGAAAGCTCAAGTCCGCTGAGAAGCACCATCACCACCGATTTCTCGCCGTGCCCCATCGGGAAACTCTTGTAGCTCACCTTGTAGCCTTCGGAGTCCTCCCACTGGCCGAGGCTGTTCTTGCGTTTCTTTACGGAACGGAAATATATGTCGGTCTTGCAGACGTCGTGCAGGAGTGCGGCTATTATGATGGAGTCGCGTGTCACCTCTTTTTCCAGAACGGGGTCGAGCTGAGACAGCCCTTCCCAAACCTTGAGGGCGGCACGGCAGGCGTTGAGCGAGTGGCAGGCCAGACCTCCGGCCACATTGAGGTGATGGCCGGCCGAGGCGGGGGCTTCGAAGAATCCCTGCGATTCGAGGTCGGCGATCACATCGTCGACCCCCGGGCGCCCTGTGGAGCGCAACAGTTCACAGAACTCTTTTCTGCATGCTTCAGCGTCAATTTTCATGTTGTCTATAATTGAAATTCTTTAGAAAAGTCATGTTGTAGTACTGAGGCGATCTCGTGGCTGCTGTCCCATCTGAGCTCGACTGCTGCGCGCGCCATCGTCACCGGAACAGGGGGCGTTATCTTCGCAACTTTTATTTTCCCGGCCACCACCTGCGGGAAAGAGCAGGCTACGGCATTGCGGATGCGCAACGCCACCGTTTCAAGCAGATCGGCCGGATCCGCCATGATGTTGGAGATCATTTCGGCAAGATCGGCATAACTTACCGTCAGGGTGGCGTTGTCCTCCAGCGCGGCACGATCCATCTGATCCGGTTCAATTTCTACCGAGAGTGATACCTCGAAATCGTTCCCTACAATCCGCTCCTGAGGAAACGCGCCATGATTTGCGCGCACCTTCATGCGGTCTATTTCAATAATCCATTTTTCCATATTTCCGTAATTTCCGCAGGCCGGTCTTTCGCTGACAGCCGTCCGGTATCATGGTATATAAATTAGTAACACAAACCTCGGAAACCGAGTGGGTATTAAAAACAGCGACAAATTACAGGACACTCCGGGGCCGTCATCCCTGGAATCGTCCATGAGAAACAAGCGTCTTAATGACCGCAGGCATAATCAGCCGGATGCCCGCGGGCTTTTTTCAAGAACAGCTTATCGCAACAAAGTTACGTATTATTTAGGGAATTTTAGGACAGTGGAGGAGATAAATTTGTAAAAAATTTGTAATTTTGTTGCAGTAAAAAAGATTTCAGTGTACTTCTCGATATATAACATACTTCCTGTCGCATACGCGGCCTTCGCGGTGCTGTCACTGGCAATGCTCTGGCTGTTGATATGTTACAGGAGCCGTGTAGCGTCCGTGGCATCCGCCTCCGCCGGGGATGCGGATGAGGGCGGTTGCGCCACGTTGCCGCCGGTTTCCGTGATCGTCTATGCCAGTTACAATGCCGGGGATCTTGAGGAAACCCTTCCGCTGATCCTCGCGCAGGAATATCCGGGTGAATTCGAGGTGATCGTCGTCAACGACGGCTCCTCGTCGGAACTGTCGGACATAGTGAAGCGCTACTCCCGCGATTACCCCAATCTCTATCAGACTTTCGTGCCGGAGAAGGCGCATAATCTCAGCCGTAAGAAACTCGCCATATCGCTCGGCATAAAGGCCGCGCGTACAGATTATGTAGTGCTCACGGAGGCTTACGGGCGCCCGCGCTCACGCCGCTGGCTGCAGTTGATGGCGCGCCATTTCGCCTCCGGCAAGGAGGTGGTGCTGGGGTGGGGACGCATCTCCGGCCTGAAATCGGCCATGAAAGCCTTCGATCAGGCAGCCACAGGCACAACCTGGCTGTCGGCCGCTTTGGCGGGGCATCCCTACCGTGGCACCGGATTGAACATCGGCTACAGCCGTCGCCTATTTTTCGAGGCCAAAGGTTTCTCGCGCACACTTAACCTGCATCACGGTGACGACGACCTGTTCGTGAACCAGATCGCCACACCCGACAACACCGCCGTGGAGCTGTCGCCCCAGGCACGGATCAGTGCCCGCGCCGAACGTCCCGCCGCAATGTGGAGGGAGGAGAAACTGCGCCATGCCTTCACGGCGCGTATGCTTCCGGGCGGCGCGCGCCGTTTCATGGGATTTTCCACACTGATGTTGTGGGCCTGGGTGGCGTCGGCTGTGGTGAGCGTGGTGTTCACCCTCCCCAATCTCCTGCCGGGCTGCGTGGTGCTGGCGTTTGCCGCTGCATTGTGGATCCCTCTTACACTGGCATGGCGACGCACAGGGAAGGCTCTCGGGGTGCGGCTCCGCCCGGCCGTGCTGTGGTGGATGATGCTCTGGCGGTGGATCCCTGACCTGCGCGCGCGGCTCAGATGCACCTCGACCGAGCGCCGCAACTATACCTGGCTGCAGAAGTAGCCGTCAACTCATCGGCGCCTCCGGGCGTACTTAAAATCCGAAAAGTGAGAAAAAAAATATCACATACCCTGCTTTGCCTCCTGACGCTTGTCCTTGTGGCCTCTGTCGGGGCAGACATGCAGGCCAAAAAGAAAAGCCGCAAAAGCACCAAAGCCAAGACCACAGCCGTACAGCGCAAGAAGTCGGGCAGCCGCAAAGGTGTGAAAGTGCGCCGGAAATCCAATACCCAGACCATGCGCCGCGCCGCGCCGGTGAAGCCCCTCATTATCCGCGGGCATGACAGTATTGTGGCTCCCGGCGAAAGATTCATCACTTTCGCCCGCCCCGCCGACATCACCGGAGGCCTTGACGGAAGAGTGATCGCCCTCTGGCCCAGCCACGGTTATTACTTCAACACGGCCTCCAACGGATGGGCCTACCAGCGTCCGCGGCTGTTCACCACTCTGGAGGACCTTTTCTCGCACACATTCGCCACTGCATACCTCACCCCCATGCTCGAGAACGCCGGGGCATACGTGATGCTCCCCCGCGAGCGCGATTTCTCGGAATACGAGGTGATCGCTGACTACGACGGAATGGATGCCGGCGAATATTCCATCTCCGACGGACGGTTCAGATGGGAGGAACTCCCCGATTCCACCGGTTATTCCCATCCCCGGGGAGCGCTTACCGGCTACGAGAACCCGTTCCGCAACGGCACAGCCGATGTGGTGACCACTGTACCACCCTCCAACGCGCGCCATGCCTCGCATGCCTACTGGAACGTGAACATGCCCGAGCGCGGACATTATGCGGTGTATGTGTCGTATGCCTCGCTCCCCAACAGCGCCCGCGACGCCCGCTATACCGTCAACCATCTCGGCGGGTCGACCGACATCACGGTGAACCAGCGGATGGGTGGCGGCACATGGATATACCTCGGTTCGTATGACTTCGACAAAGGACCGCAGGAAAGACCGGTGGTGGAACTTTCCAACATATCCTCCGACGAGGAGAGCGTGGTGTCGGCCGACGCCGTGAAAGTAGGCGGTGGCATGGGGACAGTGTCGCGCTCGCTCCGCACGCCCGGCTTTACCTCCGGGAAGCTCAAGGCCAACGAGGGCTCGACGATATACCTTCAGAGTGCCGGTATGCCCCGCTACGTATGGCAGCCCAACATGGGGGAGAGCGACTACAAGGACGACTATATGAGCCGCGCACACTGGGCCAACTATCTCGCCGGCGGCTCGTCCATCTTTCCCGATACCCTCGGGCTGGGGATTCCTGTTGACATGGCGTTCGCATTCCATACCGATGCCGGCGTGACACACGACGGCAGTACGGTGGGCACCCTGGGTCTCTATTCCACCGACGATGGCAACCCCTTCGGCAATGGCTCGGCACGTTCGGCCAACGGCACCCTCACGCGCAACGTACATTCCGCCGTGGTCAACGACATCCGTGCCCTCTATGATCCGGCGTGGAACTCGCGCAGTTACCGCGACCGCAAATATTTCGAGGTGCGCGAGACAAAGATGCCCGCCATGATTCTCGAGGCCCTGTCGCACCAGAACTTCGAGGATATGCGGCGCGGTCTCGACCCGGAGTTCAAGTTCGTGCTTTCACGCGCCGTCTACAAAGGTATCCTCAAATTCCTTGCCGCACGTTACGGCACTCCCTGGGTAGTGCAGCCGCTTCCCGTAAAGGATTTCGCAATAAACTATACCTCTCCGGGCAAATACCGCCTGACGTGGAAGCCGCGTCCCGATAAATTCGAGGCTTCGGCCATGCCGACCTATTATATAGTGGAGGAACGTCTTGACGACGGCGGCTTCGAACCGGTGGCTACCGTCAGCAAACCCTTCCACGACGTGGAGATCGACGACGAGTCCATACATTCCTACCGGATCATAGCCGGGAATGCCGGAGGCACCGCTTTCCCATCGGAGGTGCTTTCACTCTACGACAAGGATAATGCTCCTCCGGTGGTGAATATCGTCAACGGCTTTACCCGCGTGGCCGCTCCCGGCCTGTCGCGGACCGGAAAAGGGTTCGACTTCAACCGCGAGCCGGCTGTGGCCGCGGGTATGGATATAGGCACCTGCGGTCCTGAGTCGAATTTCGATGAATATACCTCAGACTGGGGCGCTTCCTCCTCCACTATGGAGAACAAGGTCTTCGCCGGTAACACCTTCGATTTCACCGTAGAGCACGGAATCCCGGTGCGTAACGCCGGCTACGGCTATATCTCCACCTCCGTGTCGGCCTATGCCGCGTCTGAGGATAAAAAGAGCGATCCGCAGGTCGTGGACCTGATTCTGGGACTCCAGAAAACCGATATCCGTCCGGGCAACGGCCAAAAACGGTATGAACCTTTCCCCGAATCTTTGCGCGAGCGTCTGCGTGCGCATAAATCCCGCGGGGGCGCCATCCTCGCCACCGGTTCGTATATAGGTTCGGATCTTCTGAAAGCCCGCAACGACTCCACCGGTCCGCTTCCCGTCGACAGTATTTTCGCGGCAGAAGTTCTCGGGGTGTCGCAGGGTGTGCAGGATGCATGCAGCGGCTCCTCCGCCTCGATGGAGGGGGGGAAGATCCCTGCGTTCTATGCCAATACGGTAGATTTCCAGACATTCCCCGACAGGCACCATTACGGCGTGACCTCCCCCGATGTACTCTATCCGGCCGACGGCGCCGAGGTGGTGATGCGATATGACGGCTGCCGTATGCCGGCGGCTGTCATCTCCGGAGGAAGCGGACGCACGTTCGTGGCCGGTTTCCCCCTCGAGGCAGTGACCGACCCCACGGCCCGTGACCTCCTTATGCGCGCGGCCTTGAAATACCTTCTTGAAAAACGATAAGATCCTGTTTCCGCAACAGTAACAGTACGACTATGGAACCGATACGAATCACCCCCCTGTGTCCCACCGAGGAACTCCGAAAAAAGGTGTTGGAGAGGCCTCAGGAAGATTATACCCTTATCATCACGACCGACAGCCGCATCAGCTTCCCGCAGGAGGCTCTGCAGCGTATGCTGAAGGTAGCCAATACTACCAATGCGGTGATGGTATACGGCAATTTCACCGATGCGGACGCCGACGGTGTGCCTCATCCTCACCCCACCATTTCGTACCAGCCGGGGGCCATCCGGGATGATTTCGATTTCGGACCGGTCACACTATGGAAGACCTACGAGCTGCGAAACGCCCTCAACCTGCTGCCGTCCTATAACTTCGCGGCATTCTACGCGGTGCGTCTGGCATGTTCGATGTTCGGCAACATAGTCCATATTCCAGAGCCGCTTTACACGGTATATGCCGGTGTCACTGATCTCGGTGCGACACAGTTTGCTTACGTGGATCCGCGCAACAGGGCCGTCCAGATAGAGATGGAGCTGGCCGCCACAGCCTTTCTGCGCTATGTGGGGGCATATCTTGGCACCGAGCCGGAGAGGGTGGATGTAAGCCGCGGGGATTTTCCTTGCGAGATGTCGGTGATAATCCCTGTCCGTAACCGTGCCAGGACCATCGCCGACGCCCTCCGCTCGGCCCTGAAGCAGGAGGCACCGTTCCCCTATAATGTGATAGTGGTCGACAATCATTCCACCGACGGAACCACGGAAATTGTAAGCGGCATCGCCGCCGCTGATCCCCGTGTGGTGCATATAGTACCCGAAAGCCGTTCGCTCGGTATCGGCGGCTGCTGGGATGTGGCCGTGAACCATCCGGCATGCGGCAGGTTCGCCTGTCAGCTCGACAGTGATGATATGTATTCCACGCCACATACCCTGCGTCGTGTGGCCGAATGTTTCCGCAGCGAACGCTGCGCCATGGTGATCGGTTCCTATCAGCTTACGGATATGGAGTGCCGTCCCATTCCTCCCGGAGTCATCGACCACCTGGAATGGTCGCCTATGAACGGCCGCAACAATGCCCTGCGTATCAACGGTCTGGGTGCGCCGCGTGCTTTCTATACCCCGATATTGCGGGAGATCGGCGTGCCGGATGTGAGCTACGGCGAAGACTATGCGCTGGGGCTGCGTATCAGCCGCCAGTGGCACATAGGGCGTATATTCGAGTCGATCTATCTTTGCCGCCGGTGGGAAGGAAATTCCGATGCGGGAATCACGCTGGAGCGCGCCAATGCCAACAACACTTACAAAGACTGGCTGCGGTCTCTTGAAATCCAGGCACGTAAACTTATCAACCGGCGATGAGCTCCCTCGCGGATTCTTTTCTCGACGCCCAGCTCGGGGTATGGCCTCTGGCAAAGCGCAATTTCGACGCCCTGGCCGGTATTGCCGTGCGCGGATGCGGCCCTGAGGGGATGCGCGTGCAGTTCAACCCGGCACGTGCGGTATCCACCGGCGCCCGCGTCGATGCCGAAGCAATAAAAAAACGTCCCTGTTTTCTGTGTGCCGCCAACAGGCCCCCTGAACAGTATGCGGGCGCACGTATCCGCGGATATGAGCTTCTTGTGAATCCGTTTCCGATCTTCAGCCGCCATTTCACTATAGCCGCACCACGGCATACCCCTCAGGTTATAGAAGGACGTGCGGATGATCTTTGCCGCATAGCCGGAGAGATGCCCGGGTACGCCGTGTTCTATAACGGTGCCCGCTGCGGAGCCTCCGCGCCTGATCATTTTCATTTTCAGGCCGTTCCGGCGAAGGAGCTGCCGTTCCTTTCCTCCGGGAGATTTCCGTTCAAGGTTTTCAATTTCGTTGTGAAACCCGGCGAAGATGCCGAAAAAGCGCTTGCGGAGGTGTTCGGTCGTATCCGTCACCTTCCCGGGCAGGCCGCCGATGGTGAACCGATGGTGAATATCCTTGCGGTGGCGTGTGAAAGGGGAGAGGTGGAGGTCACCGTGATACCGCGCCGCGCCCACCGCCCCGATTTTTACGGCACCGGCCCGGGGCAGATGATGATCTCTCCCGCTTCGGTTGACCTTGCCGGAGTGCTGATTGTACCCCGCCGTGAGGATTTCGACAATATAAACGAGGAGATAATCGGGCGCCTTTTCGCGCAGGTCTGTTATCCTGCCGGTGAGGAGGTGCCACACACCGAACCTTCGCTTCACGTGGGGATCATGTCGGGAAAAGATATAAGTTTCACTCTGCACGGAGATTTTGACACGGCGACAGCGCCCGACGGCACGGTAACGCATACCCCCCTTGACAACGAGGCCTCGTTTACACTTCATGATGTCGCTATCGGAAAGGGCTTCCATTGGGAGCGCTCGGAAGCGCAGACTTTCCGCGGTGCTCTCCGGCTGATGCCGTTACCCTCGGGCGATACACTGGCTGTCAATATCATATCGCTCGAGGAGTATCTCAAGAGCGTGATCTCCTCCGAAATGAGCGCCACCGCCTCCGGTAATCTGTTGCGGGCGCATGCCATAGTGTCGCGTTCCTGGCTCCTGGCAATGCTCGGCCGAAGAGGGGGCAAAGAGATAAACCGCAGGGTGATACCGGGTGATCCCGAGGAGATAATATCATGGCACGACCGCGCCGAACATACCCTCTTCGATGTGTGCGCCGACGACCATTGCCAGCGTTATCAGGGGATTACGCGCCAGACGTCGCCTGCCGTAGCCGAGGCCGTCGAGGCTACCCGCGGCCAGATTCTTATGTGGGAGGGACATATCTGCGACGCCCGTTTCTCCAAATGTTGCGGAGGGGTAACCGAAGAGTTCGGTGCCTGCTGGGACGATGAGTCGCATCCTTATCTGAGGCCGGTTCATGACCGGGCGGCCGATGGAGAAGCTGACTTCTGCGATACGTCCGATGAAAAAATTATAACCCAGGTGCTGAACAGCTACGACCGCGAGCAGACAGACTTCTACCGGTGGACGGTGCGCCTCGATGCCGCGTCGCTTCCGGAGCTTCTGCTCAGAAAGACGGGGATCGACTTCGGGCCGATAGAGGAACTGCGCCCCCTATCCCGCGGTGAATCGGGGCGCATCACCCGTCTGCTGATCCGTGGAAGCCGCCGCAGCGTGATACTCGGCAAAGAGCTTGAGATACGCCTGGCCCTCAGTGACACCTGTCTGCGATCGTCGGCTTTCGATGTGGTGCGCGAGGAGGATGGCTTCCGTCTGGAAGGACGCGGCTGGGGACACGGAGTAGGGATGTGTCAGATCGGCGCCGCAGTGATGGGTGCCCGGGGGTACGGCCACACGGCTATCCTGGAGCATTATTATCCCGGCGCGAAAATATCGAAAATATATGACTGAATCAGATACCGGAAAAATCGGGCGCCGCTCCCCCTGGTGGTGGGTGCCTACATTGTATTTCGCCGAGGGGTTGCCCTACATGGCTGTGATGACCATCTCGGGCATAATGTACAAATGCCTCGGCATATCCAATACCGAGCTGGCGTTCTACACCTCGTGGCTCTATCTGCCGTGGGTCATCAAACCGTTGTGGAGCCCATTCGTGGATATTGTGAAGACAAAACGTTGGTGGGTCGTGACGATGCAGCTCATACTCGGGGTGGCGCTGGCACTGGTGGCGCTTGCCATTCCGGCGAGCGGTTTTTTCAGGCTCACACTGGCGGTTTTCTGGCTGATGGCGTTCGCTTCGGCCACGCACGATATCGCGGCCGACGGTTTTTATATGCTGGGGCTCTCTACGCATCAGCAGTCGGTGTTTGTCGGCATCCGGTCACTTTTCTACCGCATATCCATGGTGGCCGGGCAGGGAGGCCTGGTGGTCCTGGCCGGGTTACTCAACGAGCGGAGCGGTTCGCTGACGCTGGGATGGATGGTGACTTTCGGTGTCATGTCGTTGTTTTTCCTCGGAGTAACCGTATATCATTTCTATATGCTCCCTTATCCGGCTTCCGACAGGATGCGCACGGTGCGCACTCCCGGCGAGGTGGCGCGGGAGTTTATTGAGACCTTCCGGTCGTTCTTCACAAAGCCGCA
Organism: uncultured Porphyromonadaceae bacterium; assembly: GCA_900552325.1. Lineage (GTDB taxonomy): Bacteria > Bacteroidota > Bacteroidia > Bacteroidales > Muribaculaceae > UBA7173. The sequence continues at coordinate 14,311 of URZG01000022.1, forward strand.
GATCATCGTAGCCCTTCTGTTCATGCTTCTTTACCGTCTGCCGGAGGCGCAGCTGGTTAAAATGATCCCCCCCTTTCTGCTTGACGGAAACGCACAGGGAGGTCTGGGGCTGACTGCCGACCAGGTAGGTCTTGTCTACGGCACGGTCGGGGTGATCGGTCTGATGTTAGGTGGGATTGTCGGCGGTCTGTGCGCGGGGCGCAACGGCCTCAAGGCATGGCTGCACCCTATGGCGTGGAGCATGTCGCTGACCTGCCTGACGTTCGTCTACCTGGCTTTCGTGAGGCCGTCGGCGCTCTGGGAGGTGTACGCCTGTGTGTTCGTGGAGCAGTTCGGCTACGGATTCGGCTTCACCGCCTATATGTTATATCTCATCTACTTCTCTGCCGGACGGTTCAAGACGGCGCATTATTCGTTGTGCACCGGTTTCATGGCGCTCGGAATGATGTTGCCCGGAATGTTCTCGGGATGGTTGGCCGACACGGTGGGTTATACCGGCTTCTTCGTGTGGTGCATGATCTGTTGTGTGGCCACCATCGGTGTATGTTATCTCGTTAAAGTATCACCTTCGTTCGGAAAGAAAAATGAATAATACTCTTAGAAGAATATATGCCGCGGCCGCAGCGGTCGTTCTGGCGGTGCTGGCCACGGCCCAGGTGAAGCCCGGAATAGAAGTGCTGGCGGGCAGGGAGTTCTCCCCGCTGAAAGGGAAAAGGGTGGGGCTGCTCACCAATCCTACCGGAGTGGACTCGCGTCTGAAATCCACGATAGATATACTCCATGAGGCTCCGGATGTGGAGTTGGTGGCGCTTTTTGCCCCCGAGCACGGAGTGCGTGGCGATGTGGCTGCCGGGGAGCGCGTGGCGACCTCCACCGACCCGGCGACCGGGATAAAGGTCTACTCCCTTTACGGCGCCACAAAAACTCCCACTCCGGAGATGCTCGCCGGCATCGACGTGCTGGTCTACGACATTCAGGACAACGGCTGCCGTTCCTACACCTTCATCTCCTCGATGGGGCTGGCGATGGAGGCCTGTGCCAGGGACGGCAAGGAATTCATGGTGCTCGACCGTCCCGATCCCCTTACCGGAAACAAGGTGGAGGGCGCGCCGACGGCGCCCGACAACAGCAGTTTTGTGGCTAAATATCCCATACCCTATATCTATGGTCTTACCGCCGGCGAACTGGCGCGGATGATTGCCGGCGAAGGGTGGCTGAAATCACGGAATCAGTTGAAACTCACTGTCGTGCCGATGGAAGGCTGGGAGCGTGATATGCTCTGGGAAGATACCGGTCTGCCCTGGGTGCCCACCTCGCCGCAGCTCCCTTCGGCCGAAACGGCTCTCTATTATCCCGCTACCGGAATTGCAGGGGAGCTGGACTATATATCCATCGGTGTGGGGTACACGCTGCCGTTCCGCACTTTCGCCGCAACCTGGATAAACGGGCGCAAGTTTGCCGACGAGCTGAATTCCAGGAATATACCCGGCGTACTTTTCCGTCCGATAAGCTACAAGCCCTATTTCGGATTCGAGGCGGGGAAACAGCTGCAGGGGGTAGAGGTGTATATTACCGACTTCGAGGCCGCGCCGCTCACTCTGATACAGTTTCATGCTATGGACGCGTTGGCGAAACTTTACCCGGCCCACAAGGCATCGGCAGC
>URZG01000023.1 GCA_900552325.1 uncultured Porphyromonadaceae bacterium
GAGTACCTGCATATTCGCATAGTCCTTGCCGGAGCCGCTGGGGCGGGAAAGGATCTTGACGGTCAGCGTGACCTTTGCGTCTGCCTGGCCGGGCAGGGGACGGTAGACCCATGCGCGGGCGGCATTGGCATCGAGAGACTGCACGACCGATTCATTATTGCTGGTGATGAGGATGGGGGTGTACTTTCCGTCAAAGTCCGCACCATAGTTGGCGGCAAAAATCTCGCGCATATCCGAGGGGGTGGGGAAGTGGATGTCGGTGACGACTCTGTCTACGTCGATCGGGTCGCCAGTCGCGGGAACATAGAGCGCGCCGAAGGGCTCTTCCTTGCCGCCGGCCAGCCAAAGCTCCAGAGCCTCCTGATAGTCGATGGCCTTCTGTGTGCCCTTGACCTTGACGGTGTAGGTGAAGTAGACCTTCAAATCGTCGCGGCCGCTGTAGGTCAGCGCAGCGGTAAGCGTTACGTCCATATCCGTTTTCGGACGGCTGACCTTCACGGTGTAGGGTGCGAAGAGCTTGGAATTGTTATTGCTGATGCCGATGATAGAGGTATTCGAGGACTGCCATGTGACCTCTGCCCATAGATGCAGGTCACTGGAGGAATTGTAATCCACGGTGCTCTCGTCTACACCCTCCTTCACCATGTAGTGAGGGACGGAGGTGAGCGTTGTGCTGTCGTTCAGCTCCTGCGGTTCTTTCCCGAAGTAGCCAAGCGATGCTTCTTTCAGTCCATAGTAGCCATCCCCGAAATAGATGGTATTGATGTACAATTCCAGAATTTCTTCTTTCGAGAGCTGCCGTTCCACATAGAGTGCCGTCCACGCCTCTGCCGCTTTCCTGGCAAATGTCTTATTCTGATCGTAATACATGTTTTTTACCAGCTGCTGTGTGATGGTACTGCCTCCCTGCTCCGGTTTCATCGCCAACAGGAGTTCCTTGCCCCATAACGCGCTCACTGTCATCACTTCGCCCGGCAGCGCGTTCTTCCTCTGCAGCCAGCAGGTCGGCCTTATTGAGCACGCGGATAATCGCGGCGTCGGCAGGAATAGTTTCACGCAGCAGCGACGTATATTCCTCGTCAGCGGTGATGTCCGGCGCCGCTACGCTCACCACCACGCGGGCGCGCCGCAACGCTTCGACGGCGCGCTCCACCCCCTGCCGCTCAATAGGGTCATCGGTCGCGCGCAGGCCCGCCGTATCTATGAACCGGAATGTCACCCCGCCGATCACCGCGCTGTCCTCTATCGTGTCGCGCGTGGTGCCCGGAATATCGCTCACAATCGCACGTTTCTCTCCCAGCAACATATTGAGTATCGATGACTTACCCACATTCGGAGCACCCACTATAGCTACCGGCACACCGTTCTTTATCGCGTTTCCGAGCGAGAACGACCCGTGCAGCCGGTCCACTTCCCCCTTCACTTCGCGCGCCAGTGCCGTCAGACGGCTGCGGTCGGCAAACTCCACATCCTCCTCCGAGAAGTCCAGTTCCAGCTCCAGCAGCGAAGCCAGTTCCACCAGCCGTTCGCGCAGATCCTCCAGACGCCGAGAGAAGCCCCCGCGCATCTGCGTCACAGCCAGACGGTGAGCCGCCGCCGACTCCGACGCGATCACATCGGCCACCCCCTCTGCCTGCGCCAGATCCATCTTTCCCGCCGCGAAAGCGCGCCGCGTGAACTCCCCGGCCTCGGCCAGACGGCATCCCTGCCGGCAGAGCAGCTCCAGCAAAGCCTGCTGCACATACACCGACCCGTGCACCGACAGCTCCACCACATCCTCCCCCGTGAACGACGCCGGCGCGCGGAACACCGTGGCTACCCCCTCGTCGAGCGTCGCTCCATCGCGGTCGTCGACAATCCGGCCGAAACGCGCCGTATGCCCCGGAGTTTCCCCCAACGGGCGCCCGCGCCACACGCCGTCAACAATCTCTATCGCCTGCGGGCCCGACACGCGGACCACCGCAATCCCGCCGCATCCCGCCGGAGTGGATACCGCGCATATCGTATCGTTCATCATATCTTTATCTGTTAATTATTTACGTCGCGCCGTATGCGAGAAGCGGTTGAAATTGCAACGGCTCTCCACCGCCGCCTCCACATCGTCGGGCAACGCCCCGAAAAAGTCAAATCCCGTCACCGCCTCAACCGAGTCCACCGTCACGGCATGCGTCTGCATACCACCCGGCACACTCCCGTTAGGCATGATGAAACCGATCGCCGACGGCGACTCCACGTAAGGCATCAGCACCACCTTGAAAAAACGGTCAGGCACCGCAACACCCGTCGACCCCAGCCGCATCGAAGGCTCCGCACGGTCAAAAATCGGGCCGCACACAATGATTATCGCCGAGTCGGCCATCGCCCTGGCGCGGCACTTCTCCTCCAGCTTCTTCCACGCCCCGCGGTTCAGCCCCGGAGCCTGCGGACACATGTTCGTCATCAGAAACGACTCGCGCATCGCCTCCGGATCCCACTTCATATCCCCCGCCGGAGCCATGTGACCACGGTCGTAGCCCGTATAACGGTAATCCTCCGGCGTCGCCGACCCCTTCACCGCCGGATCAGCCTGGAAGTCGTTCGACCGGGGTTCCTCCCCCGCCGCCTCCGACCCCAGCAGTTCCCACGCCACATAGTTCGGCTGGTGCGTATCGGGGTTGAACGACACCGTCATCCCCCTGTATCGCAGCAGCTCCTCGGGCATCCCCTCCGGCACCGTCACCCGCTCCAGGCTTTCAGCCGGAAGCCCCTGCGTCGGCGCCGCGCATGAATGTGAGCGCGCCGACGCCACAAGCCATATCACCGCCCCCACTGCCACGATAAGCACCGGCGCCCACAGGCGCCCGAAATTCGGCCCCTTGGCGCGACGCGCGCGCCTGTTGTTTCGTCTGTTACGTCCTGACATAGTCCTGCAGTCTGAAAAAAGACCCGGAGCCATGCCGGCTCCGGGCCCGAAAAAAATTCACATTTATTCTATCAGAGGATAGCCGAAAGATTGAAATTCTTGAATTCCAGATCCTTGGCAGCCTTCTGTGCCAGCGAGCGGTCAAGTTTCACAGCCTGGCGCAGATTGGTGTTGACCATCGAGTCGTTGTTGGTGCGCGCACCCAGGATAGCCGAGATGTAGTAGGTCATCGCATCCGGAGCCGTAACGCCCGCGAGAGTCGACTTGGCCTTCGAGTAATCCTTTGTAAGAATCTGGGCGAGAGCCGCATTGTTGGTCTTGGCATCGCCGAAGGCCTTCACGGCGGCGGCATTGTCGCCCGTCATCAGGAAGTAGGTGCCCAGCGCGTCGTTGAGCTCCGGAGTACCGGCGGCCGCACCGAACTTCTGGTTGGCCTGACGGTAATCCTTGTCGCGCAGCGCTATCAGGCCCAGGTTCATCTGAGGCTCCGTAGCGTTCGGGGCAGCCTTGGCGGCGCGCTCGAACGACGCCTTCGCCCCGTCGTAGTTCCCGGCCACATACTGAGCCAGACCCAGGTCATTCATCACCCGGTAATCGTTCGGATAAATCTCGGCTGCCGTCTGATAGATACCCAGACGGTCCGAATTGCTGTCAACCAGCGACGCCGCATAGAGAATCTCGTCCACGCTCAGCTTCTGCGGGTCGGTCTGCACCAGGTTCAGGATCTCCTCGTCGCTCTTGCCGATAACATTGATCGACGCCGTGATACGGCTCTTGCGCAGCTGCGGCAGGATCTGGTCGGCCAGCTGGTCGAAGATCGACGACAGATTCCTGATCTCCTTCTCCCTCTGCTCAGGGTCGGAGTACATCGACAGCACCGACAGGATCAGCTCCTTGTCCTGGATGTTCGACGCGCCCACCAGCTTCTGGAAACCCTCCCAGTCCTCGGGAGTGAAATTCGACGTCAGTTCGCCGAACTCCGTGATCTTGTCCTTCTTCAGCGCACCCTTCACGTAAGTCGTCGTCGACTTCTCGCGATCCTCGGCCAGACGGGTGTTGAAATCCAGCTTACCCTCAGGCGATGCGTACGACGACACATTGATCTCCTCGATCTGACGGGTGGAATCACCAGCCGCCTCGCGGATACGGGCGTTAAGATCCGTCATCTCCGCACTCTTCAGCTCATTGTCGCGGATATTGGCACGGTTGATCAGGAAGTGGATGTCAGCGTTGTATTTCTCGTTGATCACACGCTGGAACTTGTCCGGAGCCAGCGCCGGCGTCACTGTCGACGCATCGGCCAGAGCCGCCGTAGCCACCACACCCTTCGCCACCGTCACGCGGGGAAGCACATACTGCTTGCCACCCTGCACAACGTTGAATCCCAGCTGCAGATCCGACGACATCATCTCCGGCTGATAAAGATACATCACCGGAATCGTAACAGTTCCGCCGTTGTCATACGACACCACCGGGTTGTTACCCCTCACCTTCTCGCCCTGGAAAGTGTAAGGCTGAGACGCAGTCTCCTGCCCCTCGTAGCAAAGATAGGGAGTCACGGTAACCTCGGCGTTCTTCACGAAGAACTTCTCCGGAATACGCGCCGTAACAGTAGCGGGCACACGGTCGCCCACCACCTCCAGCGGATTCGGATTCACCGAAAAATAGTCTGCCTGAAACTGGCCCAGCTTCTTCGAGCAGCCCGAAAGAAGAAGCATCGACGATGCCGCCAGCACGAGTGTAGTCTTGGTATTCATATTGTGATGAGTTTGTTCAGGAGTTTTCCGTTAGGTTAACAGCACCATCAGGCACCATTGAACAACTGCAAAATTAACACAAATTCGGCGATAAACACATTCCGCCGCAATCAAAAATCAGTAATTTTAGCCGAAATTCACCCTCCGCAAGTTAATAAACGTTAAATCCCCTCGCGTCCTTAAAATGTTTTCAGTCTGTAACCACGCTGTAATAATCGTGCGCTACCTTTGTATCGCAATCCCGATTACACCGGTTGCCTCTCTCAAACGCATATACTTAAATCCGATTTAAGTACCCGAAAAAACAAGTTTGCAATTCATAGTAACTTAGAGCAAAGTAATTTAAAAGATACATCATTATCCCTTAAAGGCGGATCGTCGCGACTGACGCTCCGCCTTTCCTTTTCCCCTTCCCTCATTCCTATTCGCCACCCTCCGTAGGGTCGCGACCTGTCGCGACCGCCATCCGGCCCCTCCACCCGCACCTCCTCGCCCCTTGCTCCGCGCTCCTCGCCCCCATTGTGCCGCGAATGAAATGAGCGGTCACCCCGCTCATCCGCCCCTGGTGGTTGAGTGTAGCGGGCAGCGCCCGCGGCCCCTCCCCCCGGAAAACAAAAAAGCGAACCCACAACCATGTGGATTCGCTTTTCGTGGAGTACAGCGGACTCGAACCGCTCACCTCGACACTGCCAGTGTCGCGCTCTAGCCAGATGAGCTAGTACCCCGGATTTAATCTTTGCGAGGCGTCGGCCTCATTTGCGCTGCAAAGTTACACAATCTTTTTTTATCCGCAAAATTTTCAGCCCATTTTTTTCATCCCACCCTCTGCGCCCCCCTCCTCCGCATATCGCCGCAAACAAAAAGCGCGGCGCACCCCTGAAGGCGCGCCGCGCATAATTCTGCGTTATCGTAAGTAACTGTTCAAAATAATTTCGACCAGTTACTTATCACTTCACATTCACCTTGGCCACAACGGCGCCGGCTTTCACCACGTAAACTCCCGCGCCTACGGGAACCGTCACCTCACTGTCACGGGCTACGGCGGAATATACCGTCTTGCCGTCGGTGGCGGCAACGGTGATCTTCAATCCCTCGGCACCACGGACCACCACGGCCCCGCGGGCGCCGTAAACAACCGGCCCCGTGGCCTCCGCGGCATCTATTCCGGAAGTAGCCACACGCACCTCGTTGGAGCCGCACGACTCTCCGCGGTCATAGACCGCCGTCACACGGTAGGCGTTCTCGGCGTTGGGGCCGGTGAGGTCGGTGTACACCCGGCCCGACACAGGCGAGGCCGTCACGCGCTCGCCGTTGCGGTAAACGTTATACCCCTTCAGCTCGGGCATGATCGACTCGTCGGGTATGAACGTGAAATCGTCGAGCATCAGCATGAACGAAGCCGTGGCGCACGAACGCACCGCGAAGTAGGTAGTACCTTCCGGCACCTCGAACTCATAGAGAGTCCACGCTTCCGGCACCTGGGCCACGCTCTTCACCGCCGTGAACTCCGTCAGCTCCTTGCCGCCGAGCGAGTAAAGCATCTCTATCTTCTCCGGATAATCCTCCTGATAGCTTCTGGCATAGAAGCTTATCTTCTGAGCCTCGCCCGAAAGCCGCGGCGAGATGGCCCAGTCGTTGGTAGTGAAATCCTGGTAGGAGAAGAGTGCCGCAAGGAAACGGTCGCCACTGTGCGCGGCGTAGGTGGAGTTGAACTGCGGGTAATCGTCGCCGGAGTCGAAAACGAAGAACGACGCCGTGGTCACATTCGGCGTTATGCCGGGAATTTCCTGATTGGTGAAACCGCCCACCGTATGGCCGTCGGCGTCGACAAAGGTCCACCCCTCGTAGCTGTGGGCGAACGCCTCGCCGCCCTCGAACGATTCCGTCATCATCTCGTTCACACCCCCGCTGAGATCGGGAGCCGACCAGCTCAGGGCCGCGCCCTTTTCCTCGGAGAGTTTCCCCTCCAGGGCGGTGGGTTCGGGCAGACGCGACACCACGGGATGCACTTCGGCAACACCGGTAGTGTTGTTGGCCGGGTTGAGGTCATCGGCGTGCGACACCGTGGCGTGGAACTCCACCGCCTCCTCGGCCAGCGGGTGCATCGTGCGGACGAAAGTCACGGTAGCCATTCCGCCCGCGAGGAGCAACGGGCACTCCTCCTCGGCCACGGCCTCACCGTCGGCGTAGAGGGTCACCTTCCCGCCGGTCATGGAGTTCAGCCCCTCGTTTACCACCGTCACATCCACGGTGAAATCCTGGCCGGCGTTCACGCGCTCGGGCACCGAGAGGCTCTGGGCCATCAGGTCGTTGTCGTAAAGCGGCCCTACCTTGATATTGTCCACCGCCAGGAGTCCGTAGGCATCGAGAGTACCGTGCAGAATCACCTGCACAACCTTTCCGGCATACCGGTCAAGGGGCACCGTCACGCGGTTCCACCCCGTCGAGCCCTCGTTGCTCACATTCTTTTTGGCGAGAGCGGGTTCTCCACCCGCCTCGCTGACGTATATGTCGAGTATGTTCGTGTCATCGTCGGCCACGGTGTACACCCACAGTGTCAGCGACGGGTTAGTCATCCCGGCCAGGGAGATCTTGCCGGTGATGAGGTCGGCCGATTCACCGATGTAGTTGCCGCTGAGGGCCGCGAAACCGTTGTCGCCGTCCTGTGCCGAAAGTATGGTCTGGTCGGGATATATATCCCAGAAAGCGCTGTCATCGCCGTCGGTGCCTAAGATATGGTTCACATCGCCATCGGCAAACGATTCCCACATACCCTGATAAGGGGTGCCGACGGCCAGAAGAGGCGTCATCGTGCCCTCGCTCTCACCCTCGTTGGTGTAGGCGAACACGCAGAACTGCACGAAATCCTGGTCACCCGGCGCCACCGCCTGGAGTGTGTATTCGGTGTCTCCGATACCCTCCACCATCGGGATGCGCTCGTAAGAGTCGGTGATGGCATAGACCGAGTAGGTTATCAGTGCCGACGATATGGGGTTACCCTTGTGGTCGACCGTCACGGCGTCCCAGCTCACCGTCACCTCGCCCGGTTTGGAGGGGTTCTCCACGAGCGCCACATTCTGCGGCGCACCCGGTATGTCAAGGCCGCAGAAAGCGTCGATCTTCGCGGTCTTCCCCCTGCCGGCGGCATTGTATGCCGTCACGGTGTAGTGATATGTACCTGTGGCCTCCAGCCGGTCGGTGAAGCTCCGGGCGCTGCCGGGCGCGGGCTGGCTGATGGTTTCCACCAGGTCGCCGTCGCGGGTGATCTCTATCTTCTCCAGAGCCGTCAGGGCATTTCCGTCGATACTCTTCGACGGGGCGTTGAAGTTCAGTGTCACCGTCAGGGCGCCGTTGGGATCGCCGTTGGCGCTCAGGCCGGTCACCACGTCGGGGGCGGCGTCCGCAACCCCCTCGCTGATGCTCAGGTCATCTATGTACAGCCCCAGTTTGTCGGCATCGGATATGCCGTGCACTCCTATATATATGTAGCCGTCAGCCGTGGCGCGCAGGGTGCCGGTCAGGGTAGCGGGCGCGTCGGCAGTGGTCTTAATATCGGTCGGGGCGATCACCGTTTCCGTCAGGGCGGCGGGATCGGCCGAAACGCCGTATTTCACCTCGAGCCGTTCGAAGTAGCGCGCACCCTTGGCCCACGCCTTCATCGAGACATCGTACGATTTCCCGGCCTCTACCTTCACTTTCGGCGTGATGAGCCAGTCGTCCATAGCCAGGCGGCTGTTGTAGCCGGCGAAGAGCGTGCCATCCTCGGCTTCCCAGGTTATACCGTCGTTGTTGGCGTCGGCCACGGTGTAGAGGTCGATGGCGTCGGCGCTACCGAAACTGTCGGCGAACGGAGGCACGATCGGACCGAGAACCACCGTGTTGGAAGGTACAGCCGGCGAGAACGACCCGCCGTAGTTGGCGGCCACCTGGTAGGTGTAGCGCTGCATACTCGCAGGTTCCGCTACCGTCTCGGAGGCGGCAAGTGCGTCCGTACCATATTCTATAATGTTGAAAGTCGGTGATTTGCGTGTCACCATATACACTATAGCGGCAGGGTCGACATATCCCCCGCTCATACCTTCGGTCACGGCGTCCCAGCTCACTTTCATCATTCCGTCCTCATAGACAAGGCGCACGTTGGCCGGCCCCTTGGGCTGGTCTATGCCGATATACGCCTCGGTCTTGGCAACGGGTGAGTTGCCGGTGGTGTTGGATACGGTCAGCTCGAAGAGATAGGTGGCGTCGGTCGGCAACGTCACGTCAACCGCCGTCTCGGCGCCGCACGTGGTGGTGCCGCTCCCTTTCTGCTCGCCGTTGACGGTCAGGACGTAGCGCAGCTGACCGGTGGCCGCAGTGCCGTCGAAATGGGTCGTCGGCGCCGTAAAACGCACCTTGCCGCTCAGCGCTCCGTTCGGGAAGTCGAGACGCAGATCCGTCACCGCTGCCGGAGCCTTTGGCTCGGCAAGGGGCTTCCCTACCGCCAGTCCTACCATCTGGGCGTTACCCCAGAAATCGAGGATCTTCGTGGCCTGCCCCGTGGCGAGGTTCACCTCCGTGAGATAGCCGGTCTCGTCGGCCGGACTGACGCTCCAGTACATCTTCCCGCTCTCGGGGTCGATAGTGGCCCCGCTGTTATAGTAGGGCAGATGGCCGGTGGAGCCCACCGTGGTCGTGGCGCCCGTGGCGCGGTCCACTTTTAGCAGATACGACCCCACCGTGCGCGAATCCTCTTGGATCCCCTCGCGCTCCATCGTTATGGCATAGAGGTCGCCCCCGGCCGTGCTGGCCAGCGCGCACCAGTTGTTGTCGGTGATGGAACTGATGGGGGTGGTGTGGCCCCCCTCCTCGTCGTAGGTTATAGTGCCGAATACAAGGCCCGTCAGGGTCTCGTTGTAGAATATGCCGTAAATCTTCTGATCGGCAGGGCAGTAAGTGGTGGCCACCGGTATGGTGCTGACCGAACCCGAGGCATGGTTGTAGACAACTTCGTAGGTGTCCATATCCACCCCCTTGTTCATCACGAACACCTCGCCCATGAACTGGTACACACCGGTGGAATAATACACGTTGTCCTTGATCACACCGCCGTAGGTGAACTCGTTGAGGGCGGTCGTCAGCCGTTCCGGCTCCTCCCCGCTCACGCCGGGGATACGTGTCAGGAAGGTCTGGTCGGCATCCTGGTCGAATCCGTCCCAGTACTCCACATGGGCGTAGATCGGCGGCAGCTCTACCCCCTGCCCCGCGGCACCGGCAGCCGGTGTCCTCATAGCGCCCCGCTGCGATTGTGCCGCGAATGAAATGAGCGGTCTGTTACCCGTAGCCGCCTGTCGCAGCACACCGCGCGGCACGCCGTGGCGACGGTTCCGCTCCATCTGCCGGAGCAGCAGATTGGGCACACTCCCCGCGCTCTTGTCCTTCACTTTCAGTGCCGTCTCACGCGCGGCCCGGGCCACCGGCGACACCGCCTTGGTTCCATGTTCGGCAATCTGCCCCGAGGCTCCCAACGCAATCGCCGAAGCCCCCGCAAACGCCAGGAACCGGTTCCACAAATTTCTCATACTATCTGATTGGTAATATCTGGATGATTCATGCCTGTTGCCGCACAACAGCGGCCTCGCCGGCGGCATAACCGCTGCATAAAATCCGCATAATCGTGCTGTCAGCAAATTTAGCACAATCTTTCCATATCACCAAAAAATCCCCGCTTTTTGCAGAAATTTGCCACCCATTGTGCCGCGAATGAAATGAGCGGTCCCGTCATAGCTAAAAAGCCCGTGAAAGGAAGTCCTGATAAGCCAGCCTCAGCCCCTCCGGCAGCTCCGTGCTGTACCGCCACCCCATTGCAGCAGCCTTGCTCACATCCAGCAGCTTGCGCGGAGTGCCGTTAGGCATCGACTCATCCCACAGGATGCGCCCGCTGAAACCCACAGTCTCAGCCACCAGTTCCGTAAGCTCCTTGATGGTAAGCTCCTTGCCCGAACCGGCGTTGACTGTCTCCTCCCCCGAATAATTATTCATCAGGAACACGCACAGATCGGCCAGGTCATCAACATACAGGAACTCGCGCAGCGGCGACCCGTCGCCCCAGCACGTAACCTCTTCGGCCCCCGATTCCTTCGCCTCATGGAACCGCTGGATCAGCGCCGGCACCACATGCGAGTTGCGGGGATGGTAGTTGTCGTTCGGGCCGTAGAGATTCGTCGGCATCACCGAAATGAAATCCGCCCCATACTGCCTGCGAAGATAGCTGCAGTAGCGCAGACCCGAAATCTTGGCCAGCGCATACGCCTCGTTGGTCTGCTCCAGCGACGAAGTCAGCAGACAGTCCTCCTTCATCGGCTGCGGAGCCATACGCGGGTAGATGCACGACGACCCTAAGAACTCCAGCTTCTTGCACCCGTTGCGCCACGCCGAGTGGATCACATTCATCTCCAGCATCATGTTCTCGTACATGAAGTCAGCCGGAGCCGTGCGGTTGGCCTCTATGCCCCCCACACGCGCTGCCGCCAGAAACACATACTCCGGCTTCTCCTCAGCGAAGAAAGCCTCCACCTCATCCTGCCGCGTAAGGTCAAGCTCCGCATGAGTGCGCGTGATGATATTTTCGTAGCCCTGCTTGCGCAGCGCCCTGATTATCGCCGAACCCACCATACCGCGGTGGCCGGCCACATATATTTTTGCGTTCTTTTCCATATTCATTTCAAATTATAGTTTCAATACCCCGCCCCGTTGTAGGGACGCTCCGTGGAGCGTCCGCCCATCCGGATGGCTCCGGGCGTTGTCAGAATTCGTCATCTGCCGACAGATGCGAAAGTATATGCCTCGAGAACAGATGGTGCAGCCCGAGCCGCGCGTCGCGGAGCATCTCCTTCATCGGCGTGATGATAGGCTTGAAATCCCCACGGTTGTCGGGAGTGAAGATCTTCAGCTGGCCGCGGCGGCATTTGATGTCGAGGATAGAGTCCAGGATAATAGGCTCCCCGTCGATATGCGCCTCACCCTCCTGCGAGCGGTAGATCACCACAGCCGGGGCGCGGAAAGAATGTACCATCGTGTTCTTGTTGATATATCCCGTGAAGATATCCATTCCCATCACAGCCGTATCTATCGGCGTGCCAGAGTGTACTATGGTGATATCCAGAAGCCCGTCCGTGATCGAGGCATGAGGCGCGATGTAGGCGTTGTTGCCGTACTGCGAGGCATTGCAAACCGCGATCAGGAACGCCTTCTCGGTCAGAATCTTGCCGTTGGCCGAAACCGTGTACACCTGCGGGCGGTACTGCACGTACTCCGAGATCGAAGCCGCCGCGTAGCTCAGCAGGCCGCGGCGTTTCCGACGAGCGAACCGGTGCGTCACCGCCGCGTCGAATCCCAGACCGAACGTACAGAAAAAAGGATTGCCGTTAACGCTCCCGTAGTCCGACGCCACTATATTGTCGGCCGACACCACATCCAGCGCAAGAGGTATATCCATCGGGATGCCCAGATGGCGCGCCAGACCGTTGCCCGATCCCGCCGGCAGGATGCCGAGAGCCGTATCCGACCCCAGCAGTCCCCGTGCCGTCTCGTTCACCGTCCCGTCGCCACCGCAGGCCAGAACCCCGTAATACCCCTCCGTGGCAGCCTCCTGCGCCAGACGCGTGGCATCACCGCGCGCGCCGGTGACACGCACATCCACATCAAGTGACAGCGCTCCCATACGCTCGCGAACCATGTCGGCCACACCCTTCTTGCTGCCGGTGCCCGAAATAGGATTGATTATCAACATCAGACGGCCGGCGCCGCGCGCCTCCGTCCCGGGGTCATTGCTCTGCATCGTCATATCGGCCCGCGCGCAGGGGTGGTGCGTCTGCCGATGCGCGGGTATCTGCAAAGTTACGAAATAGAGTCCGAACAGGCAAATCATTCCTCACCTGCTCGACACCGTTCAGTCATCGTCGTGGTGATGATGCTTGTAATGCTTCCGGCGCTCCTTCTCCATCTTTTTCTGGTGCTTCTTGTAGGCCTTGTAGCGCTTCTTCTGTTCCTTGCGGTATTTCTTGTAATCCTTGTGGTGGTGGTGCGGGCCGTCATAGTCATCGAAATCATAGCCGAAACTGTGCTCCACACCGCCGTAGGTATGTATAGTGCCGCATCCGGCGGTCACTCCTCCCAGCAGACCGGCAAGCGCCACACACAGCAGCCACCCCGTGGCCCTGTGCTGCAATCGGTCAAATATCTTCATAATGGTATATGGATAAGGGTTGTCTGTTGAAAACGTGTCGGGTCTCTTCTATATTTACGCCCCTCCCCCCGCTTTTGTTCATCGCAGCCCACATACAAGAAAAATACTCGCCGTTTAATCCTTTTTTATCGCCCCGATATGATTTTTTCTCTTTTTTTCTTGTTTTAGCGAACAACATTCACTATTTTTGCGTTACCATCAAAAAATAACCGAGTCCATAACCTGATCATTTCATTCCTGACATGAACACTTCCTACATTTTCCTTGCTGACGGTTTTGAAGAAATTGAGGCGCTCACCGTCATCGATGTTTTACGGCGCGCCGGCATGGATATCAAATCTGTTTCTATCACTGACTCCCACACCGTCACAGGCGCTCACGGAATCCCAGTGAAAGCCGACGTGCTATACGACAAGACCGACTTCATCACCCCCGAGTGGCTCATAATCCCCGGCGGTATGCCCGGCGCCGAGAACCTCTCCCGCTTCGCGCCACTCAACACGCTGCTCATGGCGCAGGCTCAGAACGGAAAGATCGCCGCCATCTGCGCCGCTCCAGCCGTCGTTCTCGGCCCCCTCGGAATACTCGACGGCAAGGAAGCCACATGTTATCCCGGCTTCGAGAAACAGCTCCCCAACGCCACACTCCGCGACACCCCAGTAGTGGCCCTCGACCGCGTCATCACCGCCAACGGCCCCTCCGCCGCAATGCGCTTCGCGCTCGCCATCGTTGCCAACTCGATGGGCGAGAACATCGCACAGGAAGTTGGCTCAGGGATGCTTTTCTACCCCCGCTCGATGAATTTCTACTTCTGATTCTAACACCATATACGATTTTTTCGTAATTTTGGGGTGCGTTTCCGCGTTATAACGGTAATGCACCCCGATTTTTTTGGATTTCAAAACCAATCATCATAACATGAAGAAATTTCTTGCCGCAGCAATGGCTGCCGCCCTGTCTCTCCCGGCATGGGCCTGCACAAGCCTCATCGCCGCTAAAGGCGCTACCGCCGACAACTCGGTGATGATTACCTACGCCGCAGACTCACACAACCTCTACGGCGAGCTTTATACCCTCCCCGGCGGAACTCATGCCCCCGGCGAGATGCGTCAGATTATCGAATGGGACACCAACAAACCCCTCGGTGAAATTCCCCAGGCTCCCGTAACCTACTCGCGCGTCGGCAACATGAACGAGCACGGCGTGGCTATCACTGAATCCACATGGGGCGGACGCGAGGAACTCGCCGGCTCCGGACTCATCGACTACGGCTCGCTGATATACCTCGGGCTCGAACGCGCCAAAACCGCCCGCGAGGCCCTCAAGATCATGACCGATCTCGTCAACGAATACGGCTACGCCTCCTCAGGCGAATCCTTCTCCATCGCCGACCCCGACGAAGCATGGATCCTCGAACTCATCGGAAAAGGGAAAGAAGACAAAGGCGCCGTTTGGGTGGCCCGACGCATCCCCGACGGATACATCTCCGGACACGCCAACCATCCCCGAATCCACAAATTCCCCCTCAAGGACAAAACCAAGGAAACTCTCTACTCCCCCGACGTAATAAAGTTCGCCCGGCAGAAAGGATACTTCAACGGTAAGGACGAGGACTTCGACTTCTCACGCGCATACGCCGTGACCGACTTCGGCGCACTCCGCGGTTGCGACGCACGCGTCTGGGCCTACTTCAACAAATACGCCCCCGGCATGGACCGGTACCTCCCCTGGATCGACCGTGCCGAAGGCGAACCAATGCCCCTCTGGGTCAAGCCCTCCAAGCCCCTCTCCGACAAGGACCTCAAGGCCATGATGCGCGACCATTACGAAGGTACCCCCTACGACATGACTACCGACATCGGCGCCGGCCCCTACGCCGTGCCCTACCGCTGGCGACCCATGACCTTCACCGTCGACTCCGTGGAATACACCCATGAACGCGCCATCGCCACACAGCAGACCGGATTCTCCCTCGTGGCACAGCTCCGCTCCGACCTTCCACGCTCAATGCGCGGACTCCTCTGGTTCGGCACCGACGACGCCAACACATGCGTCTACCTCCCCGTATTCTGCTCCGTCACACAGGCGCCCCCTCAGCTCGCTAAAGGCAACGTCAACACCTTCTCATGGGATTCCAACTTCTGGGTCAACAACGTCGTGGCAAACCAGGCCTACAACCGCTACTCACAGATGATTCCCGACATACGCCGCGTGCAGACAGCCCTCGAGGACTCCATCGCAACCGACGTACGCGTAGCCATCGAGCAGATACCCGAGTTCGACGACGAAATTCAGGCACAGCTCACACAGGACCTCATCGACGTATGGGCACAGAAAGCCACCGACTCATACCGCCGCCTTGCCGAATACCTCTTCGTCAAATTCATGGACGGCAACATCAAGAAAACCGATGCCGACGGCAACCCTGAGTTAAAGGTTGCAGGCTGGGTTGAAAATATC
>URZG01000024.1 GCA_900552325.1 uncultured Porphyromonadaceae bacterium
GACTTTCCATGTCTATGAAAACAATCCTATCATTGCCGCCGACAAGGAATGCCGCGACCCGAATATGTTCTGGAACAAAGAGACGGGCGAATGGAACCTGCTGCTTGCCCATGCCCTTGAACATGAGATGCTGGTCTTCACCTCCCCTGACCTCCGCGAATGGACTCTTCAGAGCGCTTTCGGCAAAGGACTCGGCTGCCAGGACGGAGTATGGGAGTGTCCCGATCTCTTCCGGCTCCCGGTCGACGGCACTGATACTCAAAAATGGGTACTCCTCTGCAACATCAATCCCGGAGGACCGTTCGGAGGCAGCGCGACACAATATTTTATAGGTGACTTCGACGGTAAGACCTTCAAGCCCGACACCCTCGCCGACGGCTCGGTGCCCACAAAATGGCTCGATTACGGCAAGGATCACTATGCCACGGTGACCTGGAGCGACGCTCCCGACGGACGCCGTACCGCGATAGGATGGATGAGCAACTGGCAATATGCCGCCGAGGTTCCCACCATGCAGTTCCGCTCGGCCAACACCCTCCCCCGTGAACTGGGCATATTCACCGGTGACGACGGCGACCTCTACGTGTCGTCGGCACCCTCGCCCGAGGTCGACGCCCTGCGCGGCAAGCCAACAGTGAGCACATCATTTACCGTGGCCGGTGCCGGAAAGAGATTCACCCTGCCGGCGGCAAACGACGGTATATGCGAGATCGCTCTTGACCTCGAACCGCTCAGCGCTTCGGCGATAACCCTGACCCTCTCCAATTCCGGAGGAGAGAAAGCCGTCGTGACCTACAATCCTTCTGAACAAACCCTCTCAATGGACCGCACACAAAGCGGCATCACCACTTTCAGCCAGGATTTCCCGGCGGTAACTGTGGCTCCCGTGCGTAACGGAGGTGAAACCGGGCTGCGCCTGTTCGTCGACCGTTCGAGCATAGAGGTATTCGAGAAACGCGGCCGTGCCGTCATGACCAACCTCGTGTTCCCCGAATCGCCCTACACCACTCTCACCGTATCGTCCACCGGAGGCAAGGCAAAAGTGAAGAATCTCCGGATTTATCCCCTTACTCCCGCCGCAAACGACTGACAAACCATCTCTTACAAACTCATATCATGTCTCTGACAATGGATTCTCAAATCGCATCCGCCAAAAAAAGCTCGCTCATGCAGCTTGTGCCGGTGATGTTCTGTTTCTTCGCCATGGGATTCGTGGATCTCGTGGGCACAGCCACGAACTTCGTGCAGAAGGACCTCTCGCTCACTGACTCGCAGGCCAATCTCTTCCCGTCGCTCGTGTTCTTCTGGTTCCTGATTTTCTCGGTTCCTACCGGAATTCTGATGAACCGTATCGGCCGGAAAAAAACAGTGCTCATCTCCCTCGGCGTCACCGCCCTGTCGCTCGTGATACCCCTTTTCGGCAACGGTTACTGGACCATGCTGGCCGCCTTCTCACTCCTGGGTATCGGCAACGCGATAATGCAGACATCGCTCAACCCGCTGGTATCCAATCTCATCGCCCCCGACAAACTCGCATCCACACTCACCTTCGGCCAGTTCGTCAAGGCCATCGCGTCGTTCCTCGCTCCGATTATCGCCATGTGGGGAGCCACCACGGCCATGCCTACTTTCGGCTTGGGGTGGAAAGTGCTCTTCGCCATCTATGCCGTAGTCAGCTTCCTGTCAGTCAGCATTCTGGGCGCCACTCCGATCCATGAGGAGAAACCCGACAAGGCTTCGGGGCCGATGGAGTGCGTGCGTCTGCTCGGCAAGCCGTTCATCCTGCTCTGTTTCATCGGCATCATGTGCCATGTCGGGATAGATGTAGGCACCAACACTACCGCGCCGCGTATCCTCCAGGAACGCCTGGGGCTCGCCCTGGAGGACGCCGCCTTCGCCACCAGTGTCTACTTCATTTTCCGCACCGCGGGGTGCTTCCTCGGAGCTTTCCTCCTGCGGGTCATGAACCCTAAAGTGTTTTTCGGCATCAGCGTGGCAATGATGCTCGCCGCCATGGTGATTCTCTTCTCCGCCACAGGAGCCGCACTTCTCTACACCGGAATCGCCCTGATCGGATTCGGCAACTCCAATGTGTTCTCCGTAATCTTCGCCCAGGCACTCAACTCGCAGCCGGCCGAAAAGAACGAGGTGTCGGGTCTGATGATCATGGGACTCTTCGGTGGCACCGTCTTCCCCCTGGCAATGGGCTATGCCACCGAGGCCATGGGACAGGCCGGAGCAGTGGCCGTAATGACCGTAGGAGTAGTCTATCTCCTTGCATATACCTTGAAAATCAAAAAATCCTGAATATCATGAACAATACAGACAAGATAGTAGTAGGAATGGGCGAAGCCCTGTGGGACGTTCTGCCCGAAGGAAAGAAGATCGGTGGCGCACCGGCCAACTTCGCATACCATGTGCAGCAGTTCGGCATACCTTCGTATGCGGTTAGCGCCGTCGGCGACGACCCCCTCGGCGATGAGCTTCTCGCCCGATTCAACGAGAGAGGTATCAGCTCGCTTATCGAGAAAGTGCCCTACCCCACAGGTACGGTGCAGGTCGAGCTCGACGCCACAGGGGTGCCGCAGTACGATATTAAAGAGAACGTGGCATGGGACAATATCCCCTATACCGCCCCGCTGGAAGCTCTTGCCGCCCGTACCCGTGCGGTATGTTTCGGATCGCTGGCACAGCGCAACGTGGTGTCGCGACGCACCATCAACCGCTTTCTCGACGCCATGCCGCAGGATCCCGACAATCTCGTGGTGTTCGACGTCAACCTCCGTCAGGGGTTCTATACCAAGGAGATTCTGTGCAATTCCATGCAGCGCTGCAATATCCTGAAGATCAACGACGAAGAACTGGTGACCGTCTCTCGTATGTTCGGCTATCCCGGTATCGACCTTCAGGATAAATGCTGGATCCTCCTGGGGAAATACAATCTAAAGATGCTCATACTCACTTGCGGCATCAACGGCAGTTATGTTTTCACCCCCGGAAATGTATCCTTCCAGCCTACACCGCGGGTGGAGGTTGCCGATACGGTGGGCGCAGGCGACTCATTCACAGCCGCTTTCATAGCATCCACTCTCCAGGGGCACCCGGTGGAGGAAGCCCACAAACGCGCCGTAGCCACTTCGGCCTACGTATGCACCCAGCAGGGCGCCATGCCGGAGCTCCCCACCGACCTCACACGATGAGCCCCAACTCCCTGCCTCCTGAGACGACAATACTCTTTTCTATATAAGTGTCTTATGGACGAGGGTGTGTCCCGATCGGCCGGAAGAGCCTGATGATATCCGGCCATTATGACACATCTCCTCCGTCTACCGTTTCTAAGGTAAAAAACGGATCCCGACAGGGGCCGCGCAGACGATTGCGCGGTCCCTGTTCGTTGTTTCAGCGCCCCTCTTGTTTGCATTAACATATTTTAACTACAGCATAACTCATTCATAACCCTCTGATAATGTGCGTCTCCCGAATTTGCGTATGTTAAACAACATATTTTCATAGCATAAATTCCGATTTTATCTCTAACTTTGCACCGTAGTTAAGCGTATATATTTATGAAAGCGCCTTAAAAAAGCGCTCGGGATAATGATGGTTCTCCTCCTTTCCGCCAGGCGGAATGAAAGGAACCTCCTAACAGAAGCCCTGTCGGCCGCAGGTCTTCAAAAAACTAAAAAGTATGACACTTATGCTCAAAAGATTTAAAACTACGCTGTCGGGACTATGCTACCGACTTGGGCAAAACGATGCCTTGCGCATCACAGGTGATTGCACCCTGCAGACCCCGCAAAGGCAGTGATGCCCCGGATCAAGGGCCTACTGCCACCTCAAAGGGAATGAAGCTTCATCGTACTCTACACTATTTCAAACACAACTAACTACGTAAAAATTTACAATTATGAGCTTGAAAAAAATGGTAAAGAAAGCGGTAGAATGGTATTGCGAAACCGCAGCCATGGTATATGATACCGATAAGTAAGCCGCACCCTCACCAAGTAAACAACATTTAAAATGATATCGAAAGCGGTTCTCCGTCCACACGCGGGAGCCGCTTTTTTGCGTATTATTTTGTAGGTGCTGGAATTTTGACTAATTTTGGACAGACTAAACCCGAAACGATACGATTATGAAAGAGACTTATACAATAAAGGGGATGGGGTGCGCGCATTGCAAAGCCGCGGTAGAAGAAGCCATCGGGGCGCTTAAAGGATGCGAAACCGTCAAGGTTGATCTGGAAAAAGGTACCGCCGAGGTAACAGGGCCGGTTTCACGCGCCGAAATTGTCAAGGCGGTGACTCTTGCCGGGTTCACGGTTGCCTGAAACCGTAACGGCGATACGCGCCGTCAGAGCACCAGCTCGCTGAACAAACGCTCGAATTCGGCATCAAGATCGCAGGTAAGGCCGGGGTGAGGCCGCGACGTCTGAAGCGACGAACTTTTCACGGCAGTAAGCCACCGGAAGCGTTCTTCCACAGGATGATCACCCAGAAAACCGGCATCCCGCCCTCCCTGCGCAAGAGAGGTGAACGTGCGCGACTGATTCTCTATTTCATCCGATGTATGCGGAGCGCGCATCGCTGCAAGGCGCACGCGGTCGACACTGACACGCGCCCTCATCCACCGGCGCCGCTTGCACATCATCACCAGCCCGATGTTGAGGAATTCCTCGCGCTCCACCCTCGGCACATAGCGAAGCACGGCGTATTCATATAAGTCGGCGTCGTGCATCGATAGCTTCATTTACAAAGATTCTACTGTTTTTCAGGCGCATCGTGAGAAAGCGCTTGTACTGTTGGCGCACATCCTGCACCGACACCCCATCCATACCGTAATCAAGCCATTCGTCAGGCACGAGGTCAACGATTTTTTCAAGGGTGCGCGGAGTGATATGCTGCCGCATCCACCGGTCGGCCTCCTCAAGTTCCGAGGCCTTGGCCAGCAGCGCATGGTCGCGGATAAAAGGGAACGGCGTCAGCGGCGCCTCCTCCACGTTTCGCCATGAATGGTGGAAATAGAGCGAAGCTCCGTGGTCTATCAGCCACAGTTCACCTTTCCAGACAAGCATATTGGTGTTGAGCGCCGTGCGGTCTACGTTCGTCAGAAAGGCGTCAAGCCACACGATACGCGACGCCGTGGTGGCGTCGATACCGTTAACGTACGGATCAACCGTGAAGGCCCCGCTGAGAAAATGCATCCCCAGATTCACCCCTCGCGAGGCTTTGAGGAGGTCCTGGATCTCCTCGTCGGGTTCTGTGCGCCCGAACTCCACCCCCACATAGAGGAGGACGAGTTCGGGCACGCGGAAACCTGTGGCACGGGCCACCTCGCCGCCGATAAGCTCGGCCACGAGAGCCTTGGTTCCGTGGCCTGCACCGCGGAACTTCAGCACATACCGGAAACCGTCGTCAGCATCGGCCACAGCGGGGAGCGACCCGCCTTCGCGAAGCGGGGTAACGTAACGTGTGACCGTCTGCTGTCTTAGTGGTTCCATAATCAGCCGCATTTGGAAGTTCCGCAGGAGGTGCAGATAAGGCACCCTTCGCGGAACACGAGAGTCTCCTCGCCGCAGTTGGGGCAACGCTGCCCGCTGGCCGGAGTGTCGTTAGGCACGTACTTCTTGAGCGCGCGTTCAACGCCCATCTTCCAGGTGTTGATGCTCTGCGAGTCAAGTTCAAGGCCGGCCACCAGTTTCAGAACCTGGTCGATAGGCATGCCGTAGCGGAGCACGCCGGAGATAAGTTTGGCGTAGTTCCAGTACTCGGGATTGAACTTGTCGGAAAGCCCTTCGATGGTTGTCTTGTGGCCGCGCTTGTTTACGAACTGGAAGTCGTAGCGCTTTGTGCCGTCGGGCGACGTGGCCTTGATGATCTTGCCGTGGTTTACCGATTTGGGGCAGAAAATACCATCCTCGTCATCGGCCAGACCGGTGAAGATCTCGTAAGGACGGCCGTCGCGCAGACCTACGAAAGCGATCCATTTCTCCTTGTTATTCTGGAAACGCACCACATCGGCCTCAAGTTCGATGGGGCGCTTGATTATCTGCTTCGGGCCGCTGAAAGCCGGAGCCTCGGTTTTCTCCGCAGGCTTCTTCTTCTCCAGCGACACGAGCACGCCGGCACGTGAACCGTCGCGGTACACGGTACATCCCTTGCAGCCGGACTTCCATGCCTCGACGTAGAGTTTGTTGACCAATTCTTCGGTCACGTCGTTGGGAAGATTTATGGTTACTGAAATGGAGTGGTCGACCCATTTCTGTATGCGTCCCTGCATACGCACCTTCTCCAGCCAGTCCACATCGTTGGCGGTGGCGCCGGCATAGGGAGAGCGGGCCACGATGGCGTCGAGTTCCTCCTGCGAGTAGTCGTCTTTCACGGGGATGCCGTTGACCTTCATCCAGTCGATGAACTTGGGATGGTAAACCACATATTCCTCGAAAGCGTCGCCGGTATCGTCCACAAAGTCAATGCGCACTTCGGGGTCGGAGGGATTTACCTTGCGGCGGCGTTTGTAGACGGGCATGAACACCGGCTCGATACCTGAGGTGGTGCGTGTCATAAGCGATGTTGTACCTGTCGGGGCTATGGTCAGGCAGGCGATGTTGCGGCGTCCGTGGCGCAACATACGTTCGTACATTTCAGGGTCGGCCTCGCGCAGACGGTTGATATAGGGGTTGTTCTTCTCGCGTTCGGCGTCGAAAATCTCGAAAGCGCCACGCTCGGCGGCAAGGTCGACCGACGAGCCGTAGGCTGCCAGGGCAAGTGCCTTGTGGACCTTCTCGGAGAAATCGGTGGCCTCTGGTGTGCCGTATTTATAGCCCAGGGCAGCGAGCATATCACCTTCGGCTGTGGTGCCGACACCTGTGCGGCGCCCCTGAAGTGTCTTGTTCCGGATCTTGTGCCAAAGATGAAGTTCCGGGCCTTTCACTTCCTGCGTCTCGGGGTCGGATGCGATCTTGTCGATGATCTTGTCGATCTTCTCGGCCTCGAGGTCGATGATGTCGTCCATGATGCGCTGGGCCGTTGCCACATGATGCGCGAACAGACCGAAATCGAACTCCGCCTCGGGTGTGAAGGGATTCTTCACATACGAGAACAGGTTAATGGCCAGCAGACGGCATGAATCGTAGGGGCAGAGGGGTATCTCACCGCAAGGGTTTGTGGAGATGGTGCGGAAGCCGAGATCGGCGTAACAGTCGGGCACCGATTCGCGCACTATGGTATCCCAGAAGAGCACACCGGGTTCGGCTGATTTCCAGGCGTTGTGGATTATCTTGTTCCAGAAAGCGCGGGCATCGACCTCCTTCACCGTATCTGGTTCGGCCGAATCCACGGGATATTGCTGGCGGTAAGGTGTGCCCTCGGTGGCACAACGCATGAATTCGTCGTCGATCCGCACCGACACATTGGCGCCGGTGACTTTTCCCTCTGTCATCTTGGCATCGACAAACGCCTCGCTGTCGGGGTGTTTGATCGATACGGAAAGCATCAGCGCGCCACGGCGGCCGTCCTGCGCCACCTCGCGGGTGGAATTGGAATACCGCTCCATGAACGGCACGAGTCCAGTGGAGGTTAGAGCCGAATTCTTTACCGGCGTGCCTTTCGGACGGATATGGCTCAGGTCATGCCCTACCCCGCCGCGACGTTTCATCAGCTGCACCTGCTCCTCGTCGATACGGATTATACCGCCGTAGGAATCGGGATGTCCGTCCAGACCGATAACAAAACAGTTGGAGAGTGAGCTGACCTGAAAATCGTTGCCGATTCCGGTCATGGGACTCCCCTGCGGCACTATGTAACGGAAATCCTTCAGATATGAGAATACCTCTTCCTCACTCATCGGATTGGGATAGCCGGCTTCAATGCGGGCGATTTCCGAAGCGATACGGTGATGCATGTCGTCAGGTGTGCGCTCGAAATGATTCCCGAAAGAATCTTTCAGCGCATATTTGGTCACCCATACCCTGGCGGCGAGTTCATCGCCACCGAAATAGTCGAGCGTAGCCTGATAGGCTTCGTCGTATGTGTATGTTTTGTTGTTCACGGCGGTTAAAAAAAAGTAGGTTATAATGAACGGACGCACGGACGCGGCCAACGCCTCACGCACAGCCTGACTTTTGCCATACGTGGAACGAAATGGAAAAGAACCGGTTATGGATCTGTTGAAACTAAATCGACTGCAAACTTCGTGATTTTTCCCGAGATCTACAAACTGTGATGTCTGTTTTATAGCCGATTGTTGATAAGTTTTCCGTTTCGTTTTGTCAATTCACTGATTACATGCACTTTGTCAAATCTGCAAACATGCCAATGTTTACAAAACTAAATTTTCAACAATCATACAGATTTTATTTTGTGAAGGTTGCATATCTCGCAATGATATGATAACTTTGCCACCGTGACGTTATCAACGGCAGGAAACATACAAAAAACTGTACAGAATGAATCTACCCGACACATCTTTTTTCTTGAACAGGCGCACCATACGCCGCTACCGTCCCGAACCGCTCGCGCCCGGATTGCTTGAAACACTCCTGGAGGCAGCGGCGCATGCCCCCACAACAGGTAACATGCAACTTTACAGTGTGGTCGTCACCACGGATGCCGGAGAGAAGAAAGCGCTGGCGCCTTTTCATTTCGGACAGCCACAGGTGGAGAGTGCCGCCGCGGTACTCACTTTATGTGCGGATTTCAACCGTTTCAGCCGCTGGTGCCTCGCCCGCAACGCCGAGCCCTGCTACGACAACCTGCAGTCGTTCATGGCCGCGACTCTCGACACCATCGCTTTCGCCCAACAGTTCAATACCCTGGCTGAAGCCGCAGGACTGGGGGTATGCTGGCTTGGCACAACCACCTACAATGCCCCGGAAATAGCCGAAGCCCTGAACCTTCCCGAACTTGTTGTGCCGCTGATTACCCTTACGGTCGGCTATCCCGCCGACAGCGGCGAGGAGGTGGGACGCCTCCCTCTGGAAGCCATAATGCACGGGGGCACGTACCGCGATTACTCAACCGACGACATCGACAGTCTGTACTCCGAAAAGGAATCACGCAAAGACTCACGCCGCTTCGTGGCGGAAAACAACAAGGAAACGCTGGCTCAGGTGTTCACCGACATCCGCTATCCGCGCGCCAACAACGAACTGTTCTCCGTGAAGTTCCTCGGCTTCCTTAAAAAATCCGGCTTTTTGAAATAAATTTATAACGGCAAAATTAAATTACCCCTTGCAATTCAGTGGAATTACAAGGGGTAATTTATTCATATCCGGCGGATACATACGTTGAAACGTGCAGTTCCGGAACTAAGATAAATCTGAATGGGTTATTCTGCAAAAGATTTCTCGATGGCGGCGACGTCTTCCTGAAGTTTCTTTTCGAAAGCGAGACGCTCCTCGATATTCTTGCATGCATACAGCACCGTGGCGTGGTTGCGGCTCAGGCGCGTGCCGATAGCCGTGAGGGGCATCTTCACATGCTTTTTGGCAAGATACATCACCATCTGACGGGCATCCGAGATCTCCCGCTTGCGCGATTTGGTGAATATCTGATCGGGATCAATATTGAAATGCTCGGCTACACCCTGGGTGACCATCTCGAAGTTTACCGTGCGGCGATGCATTTTCACGACATTCGCCATGACGTGACGTGCCAGATCGACCGTAACCTCGCGGTTGAGCACTGTGGCATGTGCCAGCAACGACACGACGATACCCTCGAGTTCGCGCACTGAATCGGTCACATTCTCCGCTATGAAATCAAGCACATCCGCCGGAATCGATAGACCGTCCTGCTCCGATTTCAGACGCAGCACAGCGCGACGCAGCGCCAGATCGGGCTTTTCCAGCTCCACCGTCATCCCCCATTTGAAACGTGAAAGGAGGCGCGCCATCATGCCGTTAAGCTGCGTGGGACACACGTCGCTCGACATGATGATCTGCTTCTGGTTCTGATGAAGGTGATTGAAGATATGGAAAAAGGTGTTCTGCGTCTTCTCCTTGTTCACCAGATCCTGAATATCATCGATAATGAGGGTATCGATACTTTGGTAGAAATTGATGAATTCATTAATTTTGCCGTTGCGCGTGGCCACCGTGAACTGGCTCTCGAACAGGCGCGCGCTCACATAGAGTATGCGTGCGCCGGGATTGTTCTCCAGAATCTTGATACCGATCGCCTGTATCAGGTGGGTCTTGCCCACGCCGGTAGGGCCGAACACGAACAACGGATTGAAAGTCTTGCACTTGGGATCTCGGGCGATAGCCTCGCCGATAGCCATTGCTATCTTGTTGGAGGTGCCTCCGCAGTAATTCTCGAAAGTGTAACGCGGATTGAGCTGGGAGTCGAAGGCGGTTGCCGCAGGTGCCTGGAAAAGACCGGTAGCCTGACGTTTGAGCGCAGGCGAAAGCTGAAGCCCGGCTTCATTGACCACAGTGTCGGGCTTGTTGTTGACCTGAAGATGATGATAGTAGAGACCTTTGAACGACTCGCCGTACACCCTGCGGAGAGTGGGCACCAGTATCGGAAGATAGGTGTTCTCGATATGCTCCACAAAGAAAGCGGAGGGCACGGCCAGCGTCAGCTTGCCGTCCTCATATTTGAGCGATGTCACCGGGCGGAACCAGGCATCGTATTGCTCGGGGCGGATATTGTCGCGGATAATCCGCAGACACTCCTCCCACAGGCGGGTGTGGTCTGTATTCATTTTTCAACAACAATTCATGGATGCCGGAACACGCCTGAAATAAAAGCATATATCATAATAAGCATATATCGACGGTGCGGCCCGGCGGCCGATTCTTTTCCAATGCAAATTTCCCCCAATTATTTCATAAAAACAAATACTAAAAAATTTGGAGGATTTAAATCAGAAGCAACTATACTGTATTTCAACGCATTATGACACGCGGTAAATCTAAACTTTACAAAAGTGAGCAATGGCGGTGTCTAATAGCGGATTAACATCCTAACTTCAACCTTTCATGCAACATTGACATCAGACACAATATACTAATAAGCGGCTTTTTACAATCCCTGAAGCAATAAGGCTGTATTTCATACCGTTTTCGCCTTATTTAAAATGATTACAAATAAGGTGAAACATTCCGAAACATCTTCTTAACAATCCTTACGGTCTAAGAGAATACAAATGAACCTTCGGCTACGACGGTTTGTTTTCTGAGTAACCGACACTGAAACGTGTCAATATTCATTAACAAAAACCCTTTAGTGATGAAATACTCTCAGCCAGAACTTCCCTATGCCCACGACGCGCTCGAACCGGCGATCTCGGCACGCACCGTCGACTTTCATTACGGCAAACATGAAAAAGCCTATATCGACAACCTCAACAAACTCATCGAAGGTACAGAGTTCGAGGAACTGCCGCTCGAAGAGGTGATACGCGACTCGAAAGGCGCACTGTTCAACAATGCTTCCCAGGCATGGAACCATATCTTCTACTTCTTCTCATTCTCGCCCGACGGCGGCGGCGAACCGGAAGGGGAGCTCCGCGCGGCCATAGACCGTCAGTTCGGGTCCTTCGACAATTTCAAGAAAGAATTCGTTGAGGCCGGGACCGCTCTCTTCGGCTCGGGATGGGTGTGGCTGTCGCGCGACAACGACGGCAAACTCTTCATTACCCGCGAATCTAACGCAGGCTCACCGCTGACGCAGGGGCTGACCCCGATTCTGACTTTCGACGTATGGGAACACGCCTACTATCTCGACTATCAGAACCGACGCAAAGACGCGCTTGAAAAACTGTGGGATATTATCGACTGGACCATAGTGGAATCGCGTTATTGACCCCTTAACCATATTTAACCCGCCGAGGAAAACAAACCACTCCCACGGCGGGTTAACATGATACAACCAAGAGCACTATAGATTGTAAGCATAATGTGATGAATGGAGAGAGAGGCAGTCGTGAGACCCCCTCTCTTTTTTTATACCTCCCCTCTGCCGGAGGCAGCCGGCGCAACAACCTTTTTGCGATGCGACAGCGCATAGGTTATGACCACTGCGACGAGAGTAATTCCCTCCGATGCCGGAATGGCGCCCCATACACCCCACCCCGGGAAAATCTCCGGCATGACGCAGAACGAGGGCACCAGCACTATTATACCGCGCATAAGGGTGAAGAACATCGCCTTGAAAGCCCTCTCGATACTCTGATAATAACCTATGAAAGATATATTGACGGCGAAGAACACCGCGCACACCGCATAGACAGGGAGTCCGGCCGAAGCCAGCCTGCCCGCCGGGCATCCGGGATCGATGAACAGCCCGACGATCTCCCTCGCACCCAGGGATATGGAGAGAAACACGATCACGCCGCACAGGGCTGCTACTTTCACACTCAGCAGGAATGACGCCCGAACACGTCCGGCCGCTCCCGCGCCATAATTATAACTGATTATAGGCTGAGCCGACTGCGCCACGGCATTACTCATCATGAACATCAACGGAAACAGATAGCAGGCTATACTGAAGGCCGCCACTCCGATATCGCCGTAATGGCGCATGAACACATAATTACCGGTCAGCATCATCACCGACATGGCTATCTCCGTGATGAAAGCCGAGGAGCCGATGCGTATCTGCCGCCAGGTATTGGCCATAAATCCGGCCGCACTCCACGTGAACTTTATCACATACGAGAGTTTCAGAAAATATACCAATACCATCAGCGCCCCCACAGCGATACTTGCCGAAGTGGCTATCGCCGCCCCTTTTACTCCGAGACCGCATGGAAACACCAGCCAGTAATCGAGGATAATGTTGATCACTGCCGGCACTATGTTGCAGAACATCGCATATTTAGGAGAGCCGTCAAGGCGTATCACCATCATCCCTATGCACTCGAATATCAGGAAGAACATCCCCGGAATCAGCCAGGTGAGGTAATCCATCGCTCCGGACAACAACGCGGGTGAGCAGCCCAGAAGTACGGCTGTCTCACCGCGCCATAACCATAGCACCGCCACAAGAACTGTGATCAGCACCGCCGAAAACACATAAGCCTGCGTGACATTGACCGACGCCCGGCGACTGTCGCCACGGGCTATGGCGATCCCCGCCACTACCGAGGATCCTATGCCGAACATCAGTCCCAGGCCGGTGACGACCATAAACAGCGGCGCGATGATATTCACCGCCGCTATCCCGTCAGGTCCCACTCCACGCCCTACGAAGATACCGTCGATCACCGTGATCAGGGCATTGAAAATCAGTCCCAGCAAAGTGGGGAAAAACATTTTTGAAAACAGCCGCCCGATTTTGCCGGCGGCATAGTCAAGTCCTGTAGTTTCTTTCTGTTCCATATCAAAAAATACACAAAAAAGGCCGGATAAGACAACCGGGCGCACCCGACATCTTATCCGGCCATATAGTTGCGACTACCGGCCCTCCGATGAGCGCCGCAAAGTTAGCTCTTTTATTCCACATGGCAAAAAACGCATTGACGGCATCCCGTTTTACTGAACATTCCGGCGTCCGGTTTGTAGTGAATGGTGATGACGCCCCGCCCGAGGTTGCAGAAGAACGGGCGATTTCGTATCTTTGCGTAAATTTTCAGATCGACAGCTCTCCACTTTACTATGGCAAAAATTGAATTTACCAGGCTTCGCGGCGAGGATAAGATACCGGCCGCCCTGGAGGAACTTTATATGGGAGCGTTCCCCGAAGAGGAGCGTCGCCCCGTGGAACAGATTCGGCAGCGCATCGCCATGGCCGACCCGTTCTTTTATTTCTTCGTACTATCGCACGACGACACCGAGGTGGGCTTCATCACAATATGGCGTCTTCCCGGCGCGACATACGTGGAACACTTCGCTATCTTCCCTGCCCTGCGTGGCAAGGGATACGGCGCGGATACCGTCAAAGAACTGCTCGATGATGACATCCGTCTCAAGCTCGGCCTTGATCGGGGTACCCCCCTGGTGCTTGAGGTAGAGCTCCCCGAGGATTTTCCGGAGGCAGCCCGACGCATCGCCTTCTATGAGCGGTGCGGTCTGACAGCGATGGAGGAATTCCCCTATTACCAGCCGCCTTACCGTGAGGGTGGTCCGCAGGTGCCGATGATGCTCATGTCGTCGAAGCCGCTTCCCGATCCCACCTCGTTCGTTATTCTCCTCCATACCATAGTATATAACCAATGAGACTGACGGCAATCAGAAGCATCCTTGTCTGCGCCACACTTATTGCGCTGCTGACCGGATGCCGTTCCGGCGGTAAAAACGCCGGGGATAGAAAGCTGCAGGTAGCCACCGGTATCGGACCGGTCGGCGCATTGGTCGAGAGAATCGGCGGCGACTCCGTGAATGTGGTCTGCCTGCTCCCCTCGGGAGCCGACCCCGAGGAGTTCGATCCTGGCACACAGGCGCTGCGGCAGATGAGCAACAGCGACATATATTTCGCCACAGGCACACTCCCCTTCGAACAGACTCTCGCCGGAAGTTTCGCTGCCATGCGTCCTGACATGCGTATGGTGAACCTCTCGGAAGGGATAGAACTGATATACGGCACCCACGGCGACGAACCCGACCCTCATACATGGATGTCGGTGCGGAACCTTGCCGCAATGGCGCGCAACGTGAGCGCCGCGCTCAGTGAGGCACGCCCCGCCGCAGCATCATACTTCAACGGACGTCTCGCCGAATATGAGCGGCAGCTCGCAAAGGCCGACTCCATGTTCACCGTCCAGCTCCGAGGACTCGCCGGGGAATCGTTTGCCGTCGGACACCCCTCGCTGAGCTATATGGCCCGCGACTACTCCCTGCGGCAGTTACCCCTCTCCTCCGGCACCAAAGAAAGCTCGGCAAAAGGGATGCGGGAGCGCATCGACAGTCTGCGGGCAGCCAACCCGCGCATTTTCTTCGCCGAGCCCGGCACCGAAAACGATATGGCGCGTGAAACCGCTACGCAACTCGGTATTCCGGTAGCGCAAATCGATGCCATGAACCCCGACGTCATATCACAGCTCACCGAAGCCGCCTCCCTGTTGGCCAATTCAAAAAAGTGACATTATGGCTGATGAACGACAAACACTTATCCGGCTCACCGACGTAGAGTTCCGCCGCGAGAACCGCACGATTTTTTCCGGCATAAATCTGAGCGTCAACCGGGGCGACTTCATGGCCATAACC
>URZG01000025.1 GCA_900552325.1 uncultured Porphyromonadaceae bacterium
TGGAGTCGTTCAGCACCTCGAGCCTCGACCGTACCCTCGGAGGGCGCCGCGTCACGCCGTGCCTCGATTCACTCGTCGCCTCCCCCGATGTAATCGCCCTCACGTCGGTTTATTCACAGGTCGGACCCGGTAAAAGTTCCGACGGCCAGTTCATCTACAACACCGGCATCCTCCCCCTCTACGACATGCCGCTGGTCTCGGTAGCCGCCCGCCACCCGTTCCCGTCGCTCGCCAAGGAATTGCGTCCTGCCGAATCGGTGGAAATCATCGGCGAGAGCCGCGCCCTTTGGTTTCATGACGACACCAACCGGTCCTACGGCTTCACACGCCTGATCGACAGAGCCATGCAGACCTCCGACGGCAAAACGGTGCCTTCGGCGATGCGCGACAGCATGATTCTCGCCCGCGCACGTGCCGAACTGCCACGTCTGAGCCGCCCGTTCTATGCCCTGGTGATAACCCTCGGGATGCACGGCCCTTACGCCCCGGACGACTCCCCCCGCCTCTTTCACGGCGCCGCTCCGGCCGGAATGGGAGCCCAGGAGTATTCCCACCACGAACATACGGCTGTTTTCGACTCACAGCTCGCCTCATTCCTTGAGTGGCTACATTCCGCCGGACTCTACGACAACTCCCTGATTGTAATCACCGGCGACCATACCCCCCACCGCATGGTGGGCGAAGATTTCGCCACACGCCCCGTGCCGCTGATCATACTCAACTCCGGAATCGGGCTAAAAAGCTCCCTGCCGGCCGGGCAGATAGACATCTATCCTACCATCCTTGACCTCATGGGACGCCTTGAAAATGCATCCTGGCGCGGGCTCGGCAATTCACTGCTGCGGCAGCGTGCCATACCGTCCGCCCCCCTGCGCCCCGATTCCGCCCTCACGGCACTATCCCGCAAAATCATTCTCGGCAACCCATTCTGAACGGCCATCGGCACCGACGGATGCAAATAATTGTTAACGGCAGGTCAGTTACAGCGGTAGCAACAGCAGCCATTCGGGTATTTTACACTAACTTTGCACCGTTTTTGCCCCTGTGACACAGCCACAACTTCATCACAGTTGTTATTACTTACAGGGAGACATCCATTCCTCAAAAGGATTCTATGGCTAAAGAAAACATTCTTACTTCACTCATAAAACGACAGAGCGCCCGCTACGGCTCACGCCCGGCGATATTCACCCGCACCGACGACGGCCGGTGGATGCCCATCGGATGGGACACTCTCGCCGCCGACGTAAATGCCGCCGCCTGCGCCCTCGAAACCCTCGGCGCCCCCGAGGAGAGCAAACTCGCCGTATTCTCTCCCAACCTCGCGCAGATAATCGTCACCGACCTGGCGGCTTTCGCCAACAGAGTGGTGCCCGTGTCGATCTACGCCACTTCATCACCCGAACAGGTGGAATATATCGTGCGCGACGCCGACGCCGAAATAATATTCGCCGGCTCGCAGGAGCAATACCATATATGCCGGAGAGTGCAGAAAGCCGTGCCCCGGCTCCGTCAGATCGTGGTCTACGACGATTTCACCCGCGAGGCCGACGACGATACCTCCATCTCCTTCGCCGACTTCCTGGCCCTGGGCCGCGCCGCCTCACCGGCCTGCCACGCCGAAGTGGAGCGCCGCACGGCGGCTGCCACTCCCGACGACATCGCCACCCTTCTCTACACCTCCGGTACCACCGGCGAACCCAAAGGCGCCATACTCCCGCACAGCTGCTTCAACGCCGCGCTGGAGATCCATCACAAGCGGCTGTCATCAATCAGCGATGCCGATACCTCGCTCTGCTTCCTGCCGCTGAGCCACATCTTCGAAAAGGCATGGACCTTCTTCTGCCTCGACTGCGGCGTGCAGATCTATGTCAACCGCGATCCGCGGCAGATACAGCACACCATCCGCGAGGTCAATCCCACCTGCATGTGCTCCGTACCCCGTTTCTGGGAGAAAGCCTACACGGCCATCCAGGACAAGATGAGCCGCATGAAACCCCT
Source organism: uncultured Porphyromonadaceae bacterium (assembly GCA_900552325.1). Classification (GTDB taxonomy): domain Bacteria; phylum Bacteroidota; class Bacteroidia; order Bacteroidales; family Muribaculaceae; genus UBA7173. The sequence continues at coordinate 2,002 of URZG01000025.1, forward strand.
CAGCCGCTGGATGTGCGCCCGCGCCCTGAGCATCGGCCGGAAGCGCAACCTCGACTACGTGCGCCGCGGACTCCCCGTGCCACGTCTCCTCGAAGCCCGCTACCGCTTCTACGACAAGCGCGTGTTCGCCAAAGTGCGCCGCGTGATGGGCATCGACCGCGGCAACATGTTCCCCACCGCCGGAGCGCCGCTGAGCAACAACATCACCGAATTTTTCCTCGCAATGGGTGTGCCCCTGATCATCGGCTACGGCCTGAGCGAGACCACCGCCACCGTGAGCTGCTACCCTTACACGGGGTATGAGATCGGCACGGTGGGCACGGTGCTTCCCGGCCTGGAAGTACGTATCGGTCAGCAGAACGAGATACTGGTGAAAGGCCCCACCGTGATGCGCGGCTACTACAACAAACCGGCCGAAACCGAGGCCGTGTTCACGCACGACGGCTGGTTCCGCACCGGCGACGCCGGATTCTTCGATCCCAGCGGCGCCCTGGTGCTCACCGAGCGCATCAAGGACCTCTTCAAGACCTCCAACGGAAAATACATCGCCCCGCAGGTGCTCGAAAGCCGTCTGGGCGAAGATAAATATATCGAACAGGTAGCCGTTATCGGCGACAACCGCAAGTTCGTCACCGCTATCATCGTGCCCGCCATAGAGGCCGTAAAGGAGTATGCCCGCAAAAAGAAGATCCAGTACCACAACCTGGAGGAACTCGTGCGCAATTCCGAGATACGGCACCTCATAGAGCAGCGCATCGAAGCCATGCAGGAAGGACTCGCCTCCTTCGAGAAGATCAAGAAATTCACCCTTCTCACCCGCGAGTTCTCGATGGAAGCCGGCGAGCTCACCAACACCCTGAAGCTCCGCCGCCCCGTCATCGCCTCCCGCTACGCCCACGAGATCGAGGCCATGTACGCCTGATCCCCCGGCACCAAAACATTATAGTGACGCTCCGCGGAACGTCCGGAACAACCCTGAATCACAGGTCGTTATCCGGGCGCTCCGCGGAGCGTCACTACAGCCGGAATGTCACGGATGAAAGTTACTGCCTGGTAAATGATACGCGGGCATGTCCGGCGTCGAGAGTCATGGTGTTGCCCGTGACTTTCACATCGTCGAACTTATGCACTTTCTGCACTTTGGCAGCGATCATGGGCTTGATCACGTCCGCGATATTCGACGCCACAGGAGGAGAGTCCGAGTATCGCGGTCAGTGCTGCCGCCATTAATAGCTTGGTTTTCATAATCTCACAGTTAATAGTGTTATTGAAATTTCATTTAAGGCAGAACACGATGCCACTTCTGTTTGTTCTCCATAACTCCGTTGAAATCAGGATTTTAATAGAATCTCAACACACCAACCCTGCAAGATTGTGCATTTATTGATTTACCACCACTTTGGCGGCATAATCTCCGGTTTTCACCACGTATATCCCCGGCGTGAGCCTGATTTCAGCCACTCCGTCGCTATCGGCGGATATGATTGCCGCCATGGTTCCCGCGGGCGTGTACACATTTACTCTGTTTCCCGCAGATAAACCGTATACGGTGATATTACCGTCACCGCAACGTACGGTGACGCCGTTACTGCCAGCCTCTTTTAAGGAAACTCCAGCTTTGAAGTCGGATTCCTCGATGTTGAAATTCGTCCAGAAGTGATGTGCGGCATACATCTCACGACAGCCATACGGCACATAGAGAGTGATATTCTTCAGATCCCCGACGGTTGAAATTCCTTTAGCCTCATTTTTAAACGGAAAAACTGCCGGCGGTTCTCCTGAAGAAGGATCATAGGGATGATTTTCCCCCACGTAATTATGAATCTCGGGACCAAACATTTCCGGAACCGTCCTGCAGTTGCAGTATATCCGTTTTACACCTGTATCGTTAAACGCGGCATAATCGATTTTCAATGGTTCACCGTCAGCGTTGTCACTGAACCATACTTCCTCGAAATCATTATCTCTGAACGCTCCGAAACAAATGGTGCGCAACACTGTCGGGAAACGCACCACCGAGAGTGCTCCTCCCAAATTGCTGAATGAATAGTCAAATATATATTTTCCACCCTCGAATTCAAGTACGTCAAGCGGAATATCCGTAAAGCAGTAAGAGCCAATCTCCTCTACCGAAGCCGGGATCACGACATGCCTCAACCCCATCTCCGAAAAAGAGTTGTCGCATATCTTCTCAAGCCCCTGCGGTAGCTCGATTTCCCTGAGTGACGGACAGTTGTGGAAGCCTCCCACTACTTTCAGTCCGGAAGGAAGAACCACCTCTTCAAGTTGCGGACAGTTAGCCACACTCATTCGTAAACTGACGGATCTCGTTTCAAAATTCAACTTCCGCAGATTCTCACATTCCCCGAAGACCCACATCTGGAAAGCACCCACTACATATTCCGTACCGTCATACTCCACTGTAGCAGGCACCGTGATCTCCTCCTGCGTATATTGCAGCAGCATCGGGGGTCGGATTACCGCCACACTGTTTTCCGGAAGGTTATATTCCGCCAACTGTTCCTCCGACAAAGTCGAGAACCAAAGATCATCCACTTTGAAATGCATCTGATCCGCACTCGCACCCAGCACACATGCCAATAAGGCGACAACAGTAAAAACCAACTTCTTCATAACAGTATTATTTAATTAATACTTTTTTATATACGGGGACTTCTCCTTCTTCAAGAAGAGACACAACGTAATAGCCCTGATGTATTTTGGGAGAACTCAGTGTCACTTCCCCTTTATTCTCCATGCAAATATCCGAAATTAAAGTATATGACATTTCTTCAAATATACTTGTTGTCTTTAGTCTTGACCAGTAGAAACATGGCTTGAATGATACATATACAATGGTCTTATCCCTATAATGAGTGATGGCATCAATCTGCACTGGAGCGCCATTTGTCAAAATTGATGTTGAAGGAATCGGAGGAACATTTTCTGGAGTATGTTCTTCCAATCCATTGGAAGACAATAAGCAACGTGCGGGGGTAGGGGTATACGAACGAAATGTTTTGCGCTTATTTACATCTATTCGTAATGTGATGTTAGTTGCATCACCAGGCAATACGAATGCCTCCATTCTTTGGGGATAAGATGGAGTTCCTGGAGTTGTTGCCACTCCACACCCATCCAAATGCCAAAAGTATGTACCAGGGTATAAAACAGTATCCTGTTCAACATATATATTCGGGATAACATATGATACCTTTATGGCCATTGAATCTTTGTCATATTTAAGTTGAGTGCATACCGCCTCGACCTTTCCTTGAATAGAAGGGGTTGACAAAGGGGATTTTGTGGAAAGTACAGACAAGATCTCACTAAATAATGGGATAACCACTATAAAGAGACATATTAAAAGAGCAGCGAATCTTTTCATAGAGATTGTATTTATTTTATATAAAGCGGTTATGCAATAATAATGGTCGATTTGCAAATATACTTCTTGACTATTTCGTTTGTCAAATATTTTTAGTTAAAAATAATTAAAGAACTACATTCTTATTTGATTCCATAAAAGAATCACTTATCTTTGCGATGCCGAGCCGCCTGTGGCGGCAGGGGGATTACACCACAATGGCGATTCGGTCTCAGGTCTGAAAGTGGTGGGACGGCTCTTCTCCCTTGATTCCACAATAATCTGCATCCCGTCTGGCAGAATGATTGCAGCCCGCGCCCCCGGCGCAAGGCATATTTTCATTCGGTCTATGACGGATTTTTTATACCTATACGGCCCGCGTGGCTTTCGCCCGGAAACGGACGGAAGCCACGCGGGCCGTTGTTTCATAATTTATAATCTTATCTAACCATGTTTAAATTCTTTATCATCCTGCTTCGTTTCCCTCTATGGCTCTTTACCCGGATATTCATGCAGCCGCGATTCCGTTTCCCGCTGAAACCGCGCAAATGGCGCACAGCGGCAGCCAACAAGAAGTTTGACGTCAAACGCCGCAAAGCGCAGAAAAAAGCCGACAAGGAGTGGAACGCCTCCATTGACACCAATATACGGCAGGCCCGCGAGAACATGAAGCTCAACACCGCGCGCAACCGTAGCGGCTATCGCCAGTACATCAACGATCAGCTCAAATTAAAGAAATAAATAATCTGACTTGATAACACACAAAAAGAAACGGGGAGTTGCTGTCGCAGTAACTCCTCGTTAAATAATAAACCAATCATTATCACATTTCTTGCAATGGAAAGCATTCCTGCTTTGTATCATTAGAACATCGCCCTGCGCGAAAAGGTTCACGCCCCCTGCATTTTTTCAAAAAAATCCCGCGGCACACCGATCCTTCCCCGCCGGAGGCGCGATATAACGGGATGCCGGAGGCGTTTTTATGAAAAACAGGCGGTGCCGCCACGAAGGGCGCGCCGCCTGCGCAGTATTTCGCTTTGAAAGAAGTTATTTCACGCGGTTGAAAGTAACGTTGCTGTTATCCTCCTTAACAACGAGGGTATCGTCGGTGAGGCTTACAATCTCCTCTTCGGCCATGCCGGAGAGTTCTTTCTTGAACTCGGCGAGAGTCTGCTTCTCGATCTCCTTGAGGTCGATGCCGGAAGCCTCGGCGAGCTGCTTGAAGGAATCGGCGAAAGTCACGGCGCAGTCTTTGTCGTCGATAGAGAAGGTGATCTTCTCGGCGGAAGCTTTCCAGGAACCCTTGAAGGTCATGGTCATCATGTCGGTGCCGTCCATACCCACGTTGATAGCCAGGTCGGCCTTATGGGTGTCGGCATTGAGGTCCCAGGTCATAGTCATCTGCTGACCGGCCTCAGTGATGGTAGTCTGCCACTTGCCGTTGAGATTCTTTTCGGTGTCGTTCGAGCCGCAGGCGGTCATCGCAACCATAGCGATAATAGTGAGCAGCGAAAGAAGAGCTTTTTTCATTTTTGTAAAAGTGTAAAAGTAAGTTAATATCCGAGGCAAATTTACATATTATTTGACGGTTTGCAAATTATTCGTCATTCTTTTTCATAGACAAGGGGCTATTTACGGCTGAAATCGGCAGGATTCTCCCCCCATCGGTCAGTATCCCACACAAGGATAGGATTGTAGATCTGATGGGTCTGTACCCAGCGGTCGGCGCGGTCGAGGAGCTCGAAGAGGCGGGTGTTGGCCTGCGTACGCTCCTGGCGGCACCGGTGCCCCTTGTTTCGTATCCATGAGCGGGCGATGCGCGAGTCGGAATATATGGGGGTCTGCGAGTCGTTGCGGTTGTAGAGGAGCGCCAGAGCGTGCACCAGGGCCAGATATTCCGCGGCGTTGTTGGTGCCACCGTCAAGCGGGCCGAAATGGAAGATACGCTCGCCGGTGCTGAGGTCGACGCCCTGGTATTCCATCGGTCCGGGATTGCCGGAACAGGCGCCGTCGACGGCTATGGCACTCCCGTTTATCTCCGGGAAACGCTCCTTCAGGGCCATGATGTCGGCGGGGGGTATTGAGGTCGACGCGGCGTTGTGGTCGGCGATGGCGCGCACTATCGCCTCCTGATCATCGGGCGAACCTCGGAAAGCGACGGTTGCCGCCGTCTGCGACGTGAAAGCCTTGTAGCGGGCACCGGGGAACATGGCCACCTGCTGCTCGCAGTCGTCCCAGTTGTCGTAGATCCCCGGCTCGCGCCCTACCCACACCACATAGAATTTTCTCTGTGCCATATACAGCGCGTAGTCAGCTAAGGGTGAGCAATATACGGATATCGGTATAACGCACGCCGGCCAGACGCGCCACGCGCGGATTCACCGCCTTGCCGAGGAACGTGAGGGCGGCCTGCTGCATCCCCGGGGTGAGGTTGATCACCGCCGAGGCCTCGCGCCCCGAGGCGATCTCGTCGAGCATCGTTATAAAGGTGTCGCTCAGGGCCATGGCGGCGGTGCGGGGCACCGTGGACGATGCGTTGACGAAACAGAAACGCTTGTTCTCGCGGCCCGGAATCTGGCGCGGACCCGGGGAGCATTTCATATCCGTAAGGTCCACCTGCGGCATGGCGGGGAAAGCGCGACCCGGTTCGGGGGAAAGGTCGAACACCAGCACCCCACGCTTCATGATATCCTCGCCCGAAGCCTCCACGACCACGGGGCACCCCTGGAGATCGGTGGAGATTATTATATCGGCGGTACGCAGGGCGTTCTCCAGCGCGTGGGGATGAATTGACGAACCGATGACACCCGGAAGCAGACGCAGTGCCCGGCGCATACGGTACACATCGCCGTCGAACATCCTAACCGTGGCGCCGAGGCCGAGGGCCGAGCGGGCAGCCGCCACAGCTCCGATATCGGAGCCGAGCACCACTACCTCGCAGGGTATCACTCCGGCGATACCCCCAACGAGAATCCCCTTGTTGCGCACCGGATCGGCCAGCATCGAAGCCGCCGTGACTATGGCGGCCCTTCCGGCGATCTCCGCCAGGATGTCGGCAAAGGGGTGGTTGCCCTGTGTGTCGGTGATGAGGTCCACGCCGATATTGATCACATGGCGCTCCAGCAGCGAACGCACCACCTCCGCCCCCTGACAACGGTGGAAGTTGGCCATCGACAGGAGCATGGCCCCGCGGCGCAGGCGCCGTATGTCGGCCACGCTCAGGGGCGAAAGATGGATCACGATATCACACTCCAGGGCCGTGGCACGGTCGGCAATACGGGCGCCGGCGCGGATATACGCCTCATCGGCATAGTGGATGCACACCGCCGCACCCTCCTCCATCACCACGCGGAAACCACGCTCGGCAAGGGCGTTGACAGCTTCGGGCGTGAGCGGGAATCGACGGTCGGTGTCGCCGGCGCATTTGGGCAGACCTATCGAAAGGCGGCGCCGGCATGTGGCCGTGGGTGCTTCCTGGGGCAGTTCTGTGGGGCCGTAACTGGTCATCATAGAAATCGGTCTATAAAATCATTGCAAGAATTGGCAATCTCCCGGCTGTTTTCCAGCAGGTCGGAGGGGAATGTGTGGCGCGCCTGCGAATAGAACGGCTCGCGGCGCCGCTGCTCGCTGCCGATGAACCGCTCCACCTCCTCCGGCGCCATCCCCCTCAGCAGAGGACGTTGCTCCTGCGCCTCCAGAAGGCGCCGCAGAAGCACCGGCGTGGAGGCCCGCAGAAGCACCGTGGTGCCGTTGGAGTTCATCCACGTCATGGCACCGGGGCGGCAGGGGGTACCTCCCCCCGTGGCCACGACACATACGTCGGCACCGGCCGGAACGGCCAGAGTGCGCAGTGTCTCCCCCTCCAGAGCGCGGAACGCCTCCTCGCCACGCAAGGCGAAAAACTGCGGGATCGTCATTCCGGCGCGCCGCTCTATCTCCTCGTCCAGGTCAATGAACGCGCACCCCGGCACCGTCTGCGCCAGGGCACGCCCGAGGGTTGATTTCCCCGAGCCCATGAAGCCTATGAGATATATCACACGCACCTTCCGGAGGATGGAACCGCCAGGGGCACCTTATTTCTTATTCCGGTCGGCCTGGGCTTTGAGCAGGTCGCGGATCTCCATGAGGAGCTTCTGGTCCTCGGTAGGCTTCACCTCTTCGGCGGGAGCTTCCTCCTCGGCCTTCTTCGTGGCGTTGCGGAGCTTGGTCATGAAGCGGATGGCCATGAAGATACAGAAGGCGATTATAAGGAAATCGACTATACTCTGGATGAAGACGCCCCAGGTGATGGCCACCTCGGGATTGACCACGTCGGCGCCGTTCATCACGGCCTCCTTGAGGATAATCTTGTTCTCCGAAAAGTTCACTCCGCCCGTGGCCACGGAAACAACGGGCATTATGATGTCATTGACCAGCGAAGTCACGATTTTGCCGAAGGCACCGCCGATGATCACACCGACTGCCATGTCGACAACATTGCCCTTCATGGCGAATTCTTTGAATTCGGTAAGAAATTTTCCCATAACTATATGTCGTCAAGTTGAATACGTAGAAGAGGCCGGTCAGTATTCGGCCATAAATGAAAAGAACGAGTGTACGGCGCGCGAGCCCACAACGGCGAAGAGGAGCGCCCCCACTGTGATGGCGGCGGTAAGTACCAGGGCTACATACGCCTTCCAGCGGGGAGTGCGGGTCAGCCCTATGAGCGAAAACGCAATGGCCGCCAGCCAAAGCACCCACCCCAGCACCGGCACCCAGCCCAACAGAGCCGTGAGCAGCGCGCACGCCAACGCCGCGTTGGCGTAATTGTTGCGAGGGATAGCGCCCACCGAAGGCTCCCACGGGGAGGTGGCGGAGCCGTCTGAAGCGTCGCCCGGGATTAACCGCGATATATTTTCGTTTGTTTCACGCATAATTACCGCAAAGTTAACGAAAAAGTTCGGGTTTCGCTTCTGTTGATAAACAAAAAACCACCCCCCGGAGTTCATCCCGCATCCCATATTCCCCTCCCGTATGATATAAAAAGCCACGAGAACCAAAGAACAAGAGGCCGCTCCGCAGCTCCCATGCCCGTAGGGTCGCGACCCTACTATGTGGTGCGGGGGATCAGTCGATGATGTCGAAGCCGGTGTAGCGGCGGAGGCACTCGGGGATCACGATGCCCTCGGGGGTCTGGTTGTTCTCCAGAAGGGCGGCCATGATGCGGGGGAGCGCCAGGGCGGAGCCGTTGAGGGTGTGGCAGAGGTGCGTCTTCTTGTCGGCGCCGCGGTAGCGGCATTTCAGGCGGTTGGCCTGGTAGGTCTCGAAGTTGGATACCGACGAAACCTCGAGCCAGCGCTTCTGTGCGCCCGACCACACCTCGAAGTCGAAGGTGATGGCCGAGGTGAAGCTCATGTCGCCGCCGCACAGACGGAGGATGTGCCAGGGGAGACCGAGTTTTTCAAGGAGTCCCTGCACGTGGTCCTTCATCTCCTCGAGGGCGGCATAGGAGTTCTCAGGCTTCTCTATGCGCACGATCTCCACCTTGTCGAACTGGTGCAGACGGTTGAGGCCGCGCACATCCTTGCCGTAGGAGCCGGCTTCGCGGCGGAAACATGCCGAGTAGGCGCAGTTCTTCTTGGGGAGGGCGTCTTCGGCGAGGATCACGTCACGGTAGATATTGGTCACAGGTACCTCGGCGGTGGGGATAAGGTAGAGGTTGTCGAGCTGGCACTGGTACATCTGCGCCTCCTTGTCGGGGAGCTGGCCGGTACCGTAGGCCGAAGCCTCGTTTACAACGTAGGGAGGCTCCACCTCAAGGTATCCGGCCTCGTTGGCCTGGTCGAGGAAGAACTGGATGAGGGCACGCTGCAGGCGTGCGCCTTTACCGATATAGAGGGGGAATCCGGCGCCGGTGATCTTCACGCCGAGGTCGAAGTCTATGAGGTTGTATTTCTTGGCGAGATCCCAGTGGGGCAGCGCGTCCTCGGGAAGCTCGGGCAGGGGGCCGGAGGTCTTTTCCACCACGTTGTCGGCGGCGGTTTTACCCTCGGGCACCATAGCGCAGGGGAGGTTGGGGATGGCGCAGAGGAGTTCGTCGCGCTCCTTTTCGGTCTGCGCGAGCTCCTCGGCGATGATGCGCTGGGCTTCCTTGAGGGCGCCCACCTGCGCGCGCGCCTCGGCGGCCTCCTCCTTCTTGCCCTGCTTCATCAGGGCGCCGATAGAGGCGGCGATGCGATTGAGCTCGGCGGCCTTGTTGTCGTTTTCAAGCTGCAGCTGGCGGCGACGGTCGTCGAGGGCTATTACGCGGGCGATAGGCTCGGCGCCGTCGAAACCTTTGACGGCCAGGCGTGCCACCACCTCTTCGGGATTGGCTTTTATCTGCTGGAGTGTAAGCATACGTATCTGATATTACGGATATTATGGCATTTTACGACAGAAGTTCCTTTACGGCGGCGGAGATGGCGCGCCCTTCGGCCTGCCCGGCAAGCTCCTTGGAGGCCACACCCATCACCTTGCCCATCTCTTTGGGGGAGGAGGCTCCGGTGCGGGCTATGATCTCGCGGAGACGCTCGCGCAGCTCCTCGTCGGAGAGCTGACGGGGCATGTATTCCTCGATGACGGCGGCCTGTGCCAGCTCGGCCTCGGCCAGTTCGGGACGGTTCTGGGCGGTGTAGATCTCGGCGCTTTCCTTGCGCTGCTTGATCATTTTGGCCAGTATGCGCGTGGCCTGCTCGTCAGAGAGCTCGCCGGTGGCGCCTTTGGCCGTGCGGGCTTCGAGGAACTCCTTTTTCACACCGCGGAGAGCTTCGAGACGCTCCGTGGCACGCGCCTTCATGGCGGCTTTTATATCCTCTGAGATTCTGTCGAAAAGATTCATTTTCAAAAGTATTGTTTTTCAGAACGCAAAATTACAAAAAAAGGCGGAATCCGCCTTTTTATTTCCCAAAAATTAATCCCGCGCAGCCACTATGCGGGATTATATCCGGCAGAAACCGCCCGGCTGTAAGGACGCTCCGCGGAGCGTCCGCATAAACGGCTGAAATCCAACTATTATTCGCGGACGCTCCACGGAGCGTCCCTACAAAATAGCGGAATTCGGCGATTATGATACCCCTTTAGAATTCAGTGAAAGCCAGCGGCAGCAGGTCGGCCACCGAAGCCAGGCGGATCACCCGCGAGCGGCCGGCAAGAAGTACTTCCACCGGATGGCCGGCCAGCACCTCATATTCCAGCAGGGCCTGGCGGCAGGCGCCGCAGGGCGCCGTGGGGTCGGTGGTGAACTCGCCGTCGGTGCCGCGGGCGGCGATGGCGATCTTGCGGAAACGGGCGTCGGGATAGCGCGAATGGGCGTAGAAACAGGCGGTGCGCTCGGCGCAGGTGCCCGAGGGATAGGCCACATTCTCCTGGTTGGAGCCCTCCACTATCTCGCCGTTGTCGAGCGAGATGGCCGCGCCGACGCGGAATTTTGAATAAGGCGCGTAGCTGCGCGCCGTGGCCTGGCAGGCGCTCTCCACCAGCGATGCGTCGCCCGGAGTCAGCTCGTCGTATGAAAGAATCTGATAAGGTATGAGAATAGTCTTATTTTCCATGACAGCATTTTTAGGGGCATAAAGATAACGCTAAAAATTCAAAAAATGGGGAAAAGGGGGCGATTTTTTTTGTGGTTTAACGCTTTATATGTAATTTTGTGGCTCAAATATGGCCTTTTCCAATATTTTATGGAGGGAGAGGGCCGTTTTTGACGTGCTCACCTACGAATAATAAACTACAATCGAATATAATTCCATGTCAAAAAAGAAAACCGAAGCCGCCGAAACCGGGCTCGACGAACTCAACGACTCCCTGACCAACGTCACCCGCCGCGTGCAGGAAAACAAAAAGATTCTCGCCATCATCTCCGTAGTGGTGCTGGCCGTGATAGCGCTCGTTCTCGCCTACGTATACTTCTTCCGCAATCCCGCGATGGCACGCGCCAACGACTCCATAGGCGACGCCGATCTCGAACTTGCACAGGGCAACGATTCCACCGCTTTGGTAACCTATAAGAAACTCGCCGACGACGGCTCCTACGACGCCGGCAACCGTGCCGCTCTCAACGCCGCCATCCTCCTCTACCAGCAGGGTGCCAAGGAACTCACCGACGGCAAGGCCGACCAGGCCAAGAAAAGTTTCGAGCAGGCCCTCAAATACGGCGAGGAATACTCCGTGCAGGACGATGTGGTAGGTGCCGCAGCATACGCACTCCAGGGCGACTGTCTCGTGAACCTCGACCGTCTCGACGAAGCAGCAGGCAAGTTCCAGAAAGCCATCAAGGTTTCCGACGAAAACCCCGCCTACACCCCCTACTTCATGCTCAAGCTCGCCCGCGTATATGAAGCTCAGAAGAAGTACACCGACCAGCTCTCCCTCCTGGAGAAGCTCAAAGCTGAATACCCCACCTACTGCGGGCAGCACCGCGTGGATCTCGAGGCCATGATCGACCTGGCCCGTCTGCGCACAAACGCAAAATAACCCCTTCCGCATCCGCAAACATATCAAATACCTGAAAGGCTTCTCCCTCCGCAGCGAGGGAAAAGCCTTTCTTGCACAATACCATCAAAAAATAGAGAACAGAAATGTCAACGAACACAACCGATAAGCCGCGCAAGGTCACCACAGCCTCCCTGCGCAAGATGAAAGCCGCCGGCGAGAAGATCGCCATGCTCACCGCCTACGACTACAATATGGCACAGCTCGTCGACGCCGCCGGGATGGACGTGATACTCGTGGGCGACTCCGCCACCAACGTTATGGCCGGCAACGCCACCACCCTGCCGATGACCCTCGACGGGTTCTCCGGGCAGCGGAACCAATTCTATTTCGGGTTCAGCTACCGGGATTTCTCGGGTCCGTCCCAGCAGACGGCTTTCCCGTCTCTGCATCACAGCGGCATGGGCTCCGTTCTCTACGCGGACGGCCATGCCGTACGGACCGGCATCAACGAAATACGAACCGGCCGGCTCAAATTCGAG
>URZG01000026.1 GCA_900552325.1 uncultured Porphyromonadaceae bacterium
TACGCAACGGATGGCCACGTGCACGGTCTGGCCTGCATAGTCGTCGAGGGGAAGGAGGTACTGTGTCCAGGACGAAGCCTCGGGAGCCACTTCATCAAGCAGGGTGAAGTCCTCCTTGGCGGTGCCGGTGGTGGATACCAATATCTGCAGGGCCTCGGGATAGATGTCGTAGGACTTGGCAAGGAACTTGAGCTGGTATCCGTCGCCGATTGCCAGGGCGGGCGAGATAAGCCATTTGTCGGCGATGGCCTGCTGCGGACCGAAGAAGGCCACACTCTTCACGCCTTCGGGGGCGTGGATGGCGTAGTCGCTTTCCATCGAGGGTGTGGTTGTGAACGGGTTGAATACAACCGGTGGCACAGCTGCGGGAGCTGCGGGAGTGGAGGCGCCGGGGAAGGTGACGATATTGCTCTGCGAGTTCAGTCCTATGGGATAAGAGGGCTGGGTATTGAAGTCAAGAGTGCTCCACTGGCCGAAGGTGCCGGTTGCGAAGTCCTCGTAATCCTCGAAAGAGTCGGTGAAGCCGAGATCCTGGTTCCAGCGGACGGTAACGTCGAAGAGGTCGCCTTCCTGCGTGGTCTCCGCGGTGATGTTGAAGGGCTTCACAAGGGTTTCGGTCAGGCTGACGGCGATAGTGGATTCACCTTCCACGCTGACCTCCGTCACGAACTCGTCGTAGTGGGGAGCGGTGGCTTTCACGCTGTAGTCGCCCTTGGGGAGCGCTGCCAGCGAGAGACCTGCGGCGGGAACATTGAGGGTGTACTCCGAGCCGGCGGCTGTGAGTGTGACTTCGGTGCTTGCCGGAATCTCACCGTTGTTGGTGGCTACGGTTATATCGGCTTTGGCATAGATGCTGTTGTCGATGTTTACGGTGGTCTCGGTCATCTCGGATTCCTCGCTGACGTAGACGGCTTTCACACCTACGGAGTGGTGTCCTTCCGCGATGGCCGGGATGGTGAACTCATAACCGGTGGTCTCGCCGTACTTCTCGCCGTCAAGATAGATCTCGAAGCGTTCGTTGGGATTGGCTGCGGATTTTACTCTGCGGGCTTTGGTCTTGGCTGCGGAATCGGCTGCGGAGGGACGTCCGATGAAGAAGTCGTCGATCATGGAGATGAACGAGCCGCTTCCGGAGATGCAGTGGATACCGATCTTGACTTTCTTGCCGGCATAATCGGCAAGGGGTATCTCCACGCGGGTCCAGTCGGCGAACGGACATTCTATGGCGTTACCCTCGGAGATGACGGTGAAGTCGGCGGCGGTGGGATTCCCCGCTTCGGTGATACCTACTGTGAACCTTGCGGCCACACGGTCGGAACCTTTGGCATAGAAACGCACCACATTGTCGGCGGTGAGCTCTACTTCGGGTGTGATCATCCAGTCGTTGAGGGTCTTGCCATTGTCGGCGGCGGTGATGAAGCCGAGGTATTGGTTGCCGGAGCGTGGCTTGAGTGTGTAGAAGTTATCGAGGTTCCATGCCGGGTTCACAGCCGAGGGGTTGATGATCTGGCCGTGGTTGGGCATCCCCTTGTTGTCATAGTCCCCTTCGAGGTTGGCGGGAGCCAGGAGGTCGCCGTCGATGCCGGTCCAGGGCTGCGGGTCGATGGAGAAGGCGGGATAGTTCTCGAAGTTGTCGAAGAAGATGTACTCCTCGCTGTTCCAGGTAAGGAGCAGATCGTTCTGACCGCTTACGATATCGTGGTCAACAAGTACTTCGAGAGCGTAGGGTGCGTTGACGTCCTCTTCAAGGGCGATGTCGAGAGTGTAGTCCTTGTTGAGGGAGAACGAAACGGTGGCGGTCTTCATGCCGGGTAAGGCCACGGTGGCGGTGTGAGCACCGCCGTATACGCTTACCGTCAGCGATCCGTTGGCGTCAAGTTTCGTTTCCGAAGCGTCATATTCAAGGGAGAAGCGGTCGGATACGAGCTTCACGGGCACACCCTCGTAGCTGCATCCGGCATTGTCGGAGACGTTGATGGTGAGGTTGTATTCGCGCTCCATCGAGAAGTCGGCGAGAGTGATGTCAAGAATCTTGGAACCCTCGGCAAGAGAGGCTTCGGAAGTATATACCGGGAAGTTGGGGTTATCCACGGTCACAGTGTAAGTGAGGTCGGCCTGGAATACCTCCATGGAGTAGTGGCCTTCGCTGTCGGTGACTGCGGAGTAGATCACATCGCCCGATCTGGCTATGACCTCGGTGTCGGCAACCGGGGCGCCGGCTCCGGTTACGGTGCCACTGATAGTGGCAGCTTCCTTGAAGACCGAGAAACTGATAACCGGGAAATCAGAGCTTGTCTTCCATGTAGCGGTAAGGAAGCGCTCTGAGTCATCGTTCGATTTGTAGATTGCATTTTCGGCAAGTTCACCCGATGCCTGCCATTTCACGTTGCCCCACATGCTGTTTTCGACCTCCAGGGTCTCCCAGCTCAGGAAAAGGTTGCCGCCGTCGTAAACGAAGGGTTCGCCGAACTGGATGTTTTTAGTGAACTCCTGGCCTGAGACAAGGGTGAACGGCTCGTTGTCATTGCTGTAGGCAGGTGTTACGTCGGTGAGATCGCGGACATCGGCAGTTGTTATTTTGGTCTGTTCAGGCTCGTTGATGATCCAGAACTTCATCTTTTTATGGCAGTCATACGATTTTGCGGCTTCACCCGTGAATGTCAGGGCGGTGATCTTCGCGCCGGCAGTAATACCGTATTTCGCCAGATAGCTCTGGGGGAGGATCATCTGCGATGTGGCGTTCTCGTAGTTCATCTGTGCGGGAACATAGTAGGAGGTATATTTGTATTCACCTACAGTCACCTCGTTGTTTGATGTTTCAGGAGCTACAGTCACAGTGGCGTTCTCCGAGCTGACAACGGTGTTGCCCAGGGTTATGCGGAACGAGATATTTTCCTCGCCGGCGGCATGCGGGGTATACGAGGCAGTGAAAGTCATGGCGGCGCCCCCTTCCCATTCGGGAGCTTCAGCTGTGGCCACGACTTTATCGCCGGAGAGGAGTTCAACCGTGTAGCTTCCGGCAGCCTCGGTATTTGCGGAGAGGTTGCGGAATGTTGCGGAGAATGAGGAGGCGTTGTTTACGGTCATTTTAGCGGGATATGCCTTGGAAACGGCATACACATCATGGTCTACAGCGACGATCTTTCCTCCGAAAACGTTGTTGACCGAGGTGTACATCCCCTTGAATCCCACATACCATTCACCGGCCGGGATTACCAAAGTATAATCGCCGAGTTCGTTCTGACGTGTCGGGAAAGCAGTAGCGCCTTCTTCAGTGCCGTTGGGGGTGTACAGTGCCAGCGGTGTCCAGTTGGAGCGGTCGGGTGAGATCATCACCTCGAGCTGGGAATAGTAGGATTTCTTTCGGGTCTGGAACATCAGCGCTCCGCCATTGCCGAAATCAAGACGCGGGGTGATGGCGAAAGTATAATAATCGTCATCGGCGGCGGAGTGGTCGAGCACGTAGTGGTCGTCGGTAGAGGTGTTGAGCCAGCTGATTCCCCATTTCTCCCCGAGAATCCACCCGGTCGGGATGTAAGAACCCTGGCTGGCGCCCTCCGGAAGCTCGAAATCCTCGAAGAAGTCATTCTCGCCGATCATAGCGCCGGATACGGGGATTACCACCGGATCGATCCCTTCGGCTGTTACCGTGAGGTTGCCTGCATAGGCTCCCGACACAGCGGGATTGAATGTGATTGCCAGCGGCTGGAACTCCTGCGGAGTGGCGGCGGCAAGACCGGCCATAGTGAATGGTGCCGCAGGTTCGGCGGTGAAGCCTTCGGGCAGGGTGATGGAGGTTATGTGCAGATCGGCGCCTCCGGTGTTGCGGATACGGAGGTTGATGGTGGAGGCACTCTCTACGAAACCGAAGTTTATCGGCGCGGTCAAAGCCTGTCCGGATGCCTCGGGTACGATGCTGAACGATACCTTATAAGGCATGAATTCCAGCCAGGGAGTTGTGGTTACGATTTTCGACGAGATATTCTCGCGTATATCGTAGCGGTCGCGCCATGATGTTTTGTTCTCCTCGCCTTCATCTATGATCTGCGAGAGGTTGAACACCGGCCATTCCACACTGAGCTGCAGAGTGTTTCCCGGCTCTATCGCCTCGGGGATAGCATAGCTCACGACGTCGCTGTAAGGCATCCCGTAGCCTTGGTACTTGCAGAGGGTCAGCGTGTAGCCTTCGTCGCCTGGAGCGATAGTCTCGTCGCCGGTGTTCGTGATGTAGACAGTGGATACTATGCCGGAGATATTCCCCTGGGAGTCGGCATAGTATGT
The DNA here is from genome assembly GCA_900552325.1 of uncultured Porphyromonadaceae bacterium. Lineage (GTDB taxonomy): Bacteria > Bacteroidota > Bacteroidia > Bacteroidales > Muribaculaceae > UBA7173. The sequence goes on from URZG01000026.1 coordinate 4,282, forward strand.
GTCCTTGGAGCCGTGTGAAGTCTTGAAATTGTCGAATTTGAGCTCCTTCGTAGCCTGAGCCTGATATGCCGTCAGCATACATGCCGCCGCTACGGTAAGTTTAAATATTTTATGCATGATTGATCGGTGATTGTATATACTTGTAATCGGACGGATTGCATGTAAAGAGAGTATTCCGGCAACGGCTGTGTCCGGGAGTTGTCAGATAAGCCTGACCTCTCCAGGGCACCCGTTGTCAGAATAGAATCACTTTTATCGCTTGATGAATTTGAGGGAGCGTGTCACCGAGGCGGTTTTTACAACAGCCACGTATGCGCCTGATTCAAGGGCGGAGATATCAAGTACAGTGCCTTCGGCTGCAGCCATTACCGCGCCGGAAAGGGATACGACCGAGATGGAGGCGGAGTCGGTGCTGGAAACGGCGATGATGTTGCCCGATACAGTCACGTCTACGGCAGAGCCGTCAACAGTCACGTTCTCGATGCCAGAGAGTTCCATGTCGGTGAAGTGGTTGTACTGGAAATCATCGTAGAGATAAGCCAGACCGTCGGTAGATTTATGGCGGAGGGCCACAAACACTTTCTTGCCGGCGTAGGAGGAGAGGTCGGTGGTGAACTCGCCGTACTCGTCCTTCACGGGGTAGGGCAGCGTGTGTTCCTTCACTGCGGTGTAGGCGCTGCGGTCAGTAGGATCGGCGCTCTCGCTGACGAGAACGGTGGCCTTGCCGGCGCCGAACACTTCGCCGCCGCCGAGGTTGTCCTTATGTTCGTAGTTGCGTCCGCAGAAGTCGAAGGTGGAGCTGGCGGTAGCCGTCATGCGGGGCGAGATGATCCAGTCCTCCTGCTCGCCGTTGTCGTACGCGCCGAAGGTCACCAGGCACTGTTTGCCGGTACGGGGGTAGGGGTTGGGCCAGTCGTTGAGGGTATAGTTGATCACCATGAAGGCGATTTTGTCGCCACGGTGGGGGTAGTCGACGAAGCCGAGGGATATAGCGGGCTTGTTGTCTGCATCGATGAAGGTGAGATCCTTCACGGAGAGATCGCCGTTCTTGCCGTCCTCGAAACCGAAGAAGCGTATATCCTTGGGGAGAACCTCGGCTTTCACGGGGAAGGTGGCGGAGTTGCCGCTCTTGGTGGTGACGGTGAGGTTGTCATCGAGGGCTTTGCCGGCATCGGCGGCGTCGACAGTCACGGTGAAAGTCACTGCTTTGCCGGAGGGGATGATGTCGCCGGCCTTGAGCGAGGTAGAGAAATTGGGGTTGGAGAAAGCCACTGAAGCGATCTCGGCATCGGTTGCGCCGTCGTTGATCACTGAGAGGGTCTCGGCGGTGGTGAACACATCGTTGTAGTTCATCTTGCCGGCATCCCAGCCTTCAACGTTGAAGGAGAGTTTCTCGTTGCTCTGGAGTTCGACGGAGAAGTTGTCGATGCAGGCGCCGCGGGCCTGCATGTAGTCATAGTAGGTGTAAACCCAGCGGAAAGCGACACGTTTGCCGGCATAGGGAGTGAGGTCGATGCGCTCGCGGATCCAGTAGGGGTTGTTCTTGTCGGAAAGGAGCGCCAGGCGGGTCCACTCGCCGTCGCTGTAGATCTCGAAGGAGAGATCCGAGATTCCGTCGGAGGCAGTGGTGGTGTTGTCGGCGATACCTTCCTGTGGTTTGATAAGAGATACGGCCACACCGTCGCCCCAATAGAACGAAGCGAACGCGGGAGTAGCGGCCGGCAGTACCACATCGGGAGTCTCAAGAGTGGTGGTGTTGCCTTCGGCACGAGGATTGGCCATTGCGGAGGCGGTGCCGTCGTAGGGCGAGATCTCGTTCTTGGCCCAGTAGCTGGTGCCGTCGGAGGTCATGTTCCAGCCTGTGGGAGGCACTTCGTTGTCAAAGCCCTCGTTCCAGGGGAGGGAGCTGACGGTGGGATCGGAGATTGTGGTGAATTTCCAGATGGCCACATCGTCGGGTGTGCCTTTGGAGTTGTAGGGCACCACTTTCCAGAAATATGTGGTGTTGTAGTCAAGCGAGGGAAGTTCGTAATAGAGAGTGTTGCCGAGATCCTGACCGTTGATCAGCGAGGTGGCGGCGGCATCAGTACCGGCATAGAGACGGTATCCGGAGGCGAACTGTGCGGGTTCCCACTGCAGGCGCACTCCGCGGTTGTAGATACCGGTGGAGCCGTCGGCGGGGGTTACGGCGTTGCTCTGCGAGGGCACGCCGCTGGCACCGTAGACGTTGTTGAGCACTACAGCGTCGAGATAGAAGAGGCCGGCTTCGGCACCGTATTCGGAGTCGTAGTAGTCCAGGCTCCAGTCAAAGCGCCAGTAGCAGTTGTCGGAGTTGGCCGAACGGGAGTAGGATTTGCTTATGATCTCATTGTAGGGATCGTTGTAGTCGTAGGTGTCTACCACAGTCCATGTGGCGCCGCCGTCGGAAGAGAAGGAAAGGCGCACGCTGGTGTCGGCGCCACCCTCCTGCTCACCGGAATAGATGTCGGCATAGGAGAATTCGATTGTGGCCGGCCCTGCTGTGCCGTCGATACGGGGCGACTGCAGGAAGTTCTTTTCCTGATAGTAAGCGTTGGGAATTGCCGCGTGGTCACCTTCTATCCCGGCATTGGTTGTACGCCATTTGTTGGCGGTCCATCCGGCCGGAGGGAAGGCGTCACCTTCGAATCCTTCGAAGAGACCACCTGCAGGTACCTGCTTTTTGGTGGCCGTTACGGCTATGGAAGCGTCGGGGAAGTTGCCGTGGAACACCACATTGCCCTGAGAGGCGGAGGTGAGGGTGGGGTTATAGTAGATCTGTATCTTGGCTTCCTCGTTCTTCTTGAGGGATGCGGTGGAGAGATCGCGGTCGAATTTCACGCCGAAACCTTCGGGAACATCTACGGAAGTGACGTTCAGGCCGTTGGTGCCGGTGTTTGTGAGTGTGAGGATCGAAGAGTACATTTTGGAGCCGACATACACGTTGCCGAAGTTCCAGCTGTTGGCCGAGAAGGTGGCCAGAGGGGTGGTGGCGGCATCGAACTGTTCTACCTTTACATTGTCAAGGTAGACACAGTTGGCGCGGTTGGTGTTTGCCTTGTAGAGAAATGCCACGCGCACCTTTCTGCCCTGCCACGGGGAGAGGTCGATTTTTGAGGTGTGGAACTGCCATCCGGTCCACAGCTGGCCGTAGTCATTGGGTGCCACGCCGCTTTCAAGCAGCATCTCGGGATCGGTGAAATCCCATATCACTTGTGCGGCATCGATGTCCGAGCCTTCTTCCACCACCTTAATCTGGAAGTCATAGGGGTGGGAGCTGTCAAGACCTACGGGAGAACATTCCCACTGGTAGGAAAGCTGGTAGGTGTCGTCAAGATCAAGGAGCGGAGTGTAGAGTACACCGGAGAACTGATCCACATCGTAATCATATTTGCGGTCGATGCAGGCCACATTGTTGACATTGCTGGATGTGCCGGAGGCGTAAACACACCATTTTACCGGAAAGACCGGGTTGGTTTCCGATGAAGTGATCTGCCAGCCTTCCAGATCCAACGGGGCGTAATGGTCGTCGTAATTGACTGCCACAGAGGAGAAGTCCTCATTTAGAAGTACTTTCTTCTGAGCGTCAGCATGCGCCGACACAGCTGCCACGAGAGCAAGAGATAAAAATACTTTGTTCATGCTGTTAAAAGATTGGTTATAAAATTTGAAAAATTGGATTGAATAAATTCTATGAGGGAAATATTGCAGAAATTAAGAAGATTGTAAATCTTCGAAATTTTTGAATATCAGGGATTAGGGGAGTCGAGAGGCAAGAGGGGTGAGGGGTGAGGGGTGAGGGAAGAGGGAAGAGGCAAGAGGCAAGAGGGGTGAGGGAAGAGGGGTGAGGCTCCGCAGGAAAGTCTGTGCAGACGGCCGGAAACAAACGGTATTCCGGCCGGTGGAAGCATCACTCTAACTGGAGAAGGAACGGATTATCGGTGCCCCGGAGTATGTCGCGGGCATGTATGTTGCAGGGATTATGGCCGGAGCCCGGCCCACGGAGAAGGGACAGGAGGGGTTATTTCATTGTCTGTTTGGAGAACGTGAGTTTGACCGTGGCTTTGTCGAGGTCAAGACGTACCATGGCCGGTTTCTGCACGTAGGGGGTAACGGAGCTTACCACCACCCTGTTGGAACCGTAGGATGAGATCGTTTCGGTCTCTACAGTTACAGGAACGATGGAGAATGTATATTCCTCGGCCGGAATCACGCCTTTGGCGCCGAAACGGTCGATGATATCCATCAGGTAGGGGCGCAATGCAGAGAAGGTGTAGCATCCCTTGGCCGCATTGTATTCGGCGTAGAAGGAATTCACGTTGTTGGTCACGGAGTTGTTGAGGAAAAACTCGTTCTTCTTATCCTTGAGAACCAGCAGCAGCTGAGCCGGAGGCTCTATGCCGTAGGAGTTTTCCACTACGCTGGCCGGAATCTGGAATGTGAGGGTGTTGATTGCCGACACTGTGCCGGAGTTGGCGTAATAGTAATCCACTACTTCCTTTATCGGGAATTCCATCTCCACGTCGCGCCCGGCCGGGGCTACGATAATATTCTCGCCGGCGTCAATGCGCTGCTGCAGCGAGGAAGCTATGTCGTAGGTTATGCAGTTGTTCGAGACGATTTCGGGTGTTACCGCGAAGTAGGTGTTGGAATGGGGCACTTTCACGGGGTTCCCATCCTCGTCCGTATCCATCGTATGGTAGTACATCCGCATCGTGGTGGAGAGGATATCCACCACGCGTCCCGATCCGAAGGAGTTCGTCACGGCGATGCCGGGGAAATATCTGGCGAAAGCCATGGGGGTGGCATAGGCCGCGGGATTCTCTTTGTAAAGGTTGAAAAGCTCGCGTGCCAGCGACACCGGCATATCCACGTCGATCACCCTGTAGTTCAGTTTCTTTATGGAATCGGGGGCGGCGATAGTGTTGTAGGAATAGATTTTCGAGGCGAGGAGTCCGGTCCGGGCGTCGTAGTATTCCGATGCGTCGAAATCGCTGTATATCGGCTGGGGCAGCTGACGGTTCAGACGGTAGACGTTTAGCCCCATAGGGAGGATGGAGTCGCCGATGCAGCCCGAACCGAGCGGAATCTGCATAGTGAGCTTCATCGAGTCGATATATTCGGGGAGCACACCTTCGGTATCGAGCGAGGTAGCGGGAAGGAACTGCGTTACGAATTCCGAGGAGAAAGAGCCGTAACCGTCGGCGTGTATCGAACCCAGAAGCTGGGAGATGGTACGCGACTGCACGGGGATATTCGACGCGGATGTATGGCCGGTGACCTTGAAATCGGTCTCCACCACCACTTCCGTCTCGTCCTCCACCAGCGACGATCCTATGGAACCGGTGGTGTCGGAGCACGCGCCGAGCATCCCTGCGGCAACCGCAATGGCGGCAGGGGATAAACGGCGTGTTATATTGCGGATGTTCATTGTCAGAATATTAGAGGGTGTTGTAGAACTCCACCACGGCTGTGGCGTCCTTGTCGGCGTCGGGATGGAATTCCAGTATCTTTTTCCCTTTCTCGCGGGCGTACTGGAGCAGCTCAGCAGGAACATTCTCCGATGCGGCGATCACACCGTCGGCGTAATCGATTGCTATTTTATTGAGCGTGAGCCAGTCCACCGGGTCAGCTCCGAGCGAATCGAGAGCCGCGGCATCGAAACCGTCGGTCACCAGTTTCTCGCGGAAACGGGGATCGAGTGTGCCGTCGAAAGGATCGTCGAAGATTGAGTAAACGACTTTGGCGTTGCCTACGGTGGGATCTTCGTTGTATGCCTTTTTCAGATAGAGGGGAGCCAGGGCTGTCACCCAGCCGGAGCAATGCACCACGGCGGGTTCCCAGCGGAGTTTCTTTACGGTCTCCATCACACCGCGGGTGAAGAATATCACGCGCTCGTCGTTGTCGTCGGGAGTCTCGCGTATCTCCAGGTCAGTCACGGCATGATGCTGGAAATAATCGTCGTTATCGATGAAATACACCTGCATGCGCGAGGACTGGAGGGTGGCCACCTTGATGATCAGCGGGTGGTCGGAGTCGTCTATGGGGATATTGAGCCCCGAAAGACGTATCACTTCGTGGAGCTGGTTGCGGCGCTCGTTGATGCAGCCGTATTTCGGCATGAAAGTACGAGCTTCATATCCGTTTTCCTGCACACGGGCGGGGAGTTCCTGGCACATGTGGCCTTGAAATGATTCGCGGAGGTAGGGGGTCACTTCCTGTGAGATGTAGAGTGCTTTCTTTTTTGTAGTCATCGATATTGGCGTGTCCGCGCAATGGCGCGGAGATGAATGGTTGATTGAAACTGCACGGTTTCAGATTGCAAAGTTACGAATAATTTTTGAGATAACCGTCACTTTTCCGCGATGAGGGGCGTTCCCTGCTCCCTGTGGTGAAGGTTTAAGTGTTTTTAACCAACAATATCGTCCGTATGGCATGTTCAACGGCTGCTTTTCGGAATAATTTACCTACTTTTGTAGAAACTAACTATAAAAACTATACGAAAATGACGTTCGAGACAGGCAAAAAGTATGAATTCAAACGGAATGAATTTGATATAAGCAAGGAGACTGGAAGGCTTTATTTTGTGATAAAGGATCCGGCAGAGGATATAAGTTACAGAATAAAACCGTTTGACTTCCAGACTCGGGAACTGCCTGAGAAAATTGTGTGTTATCTGTCGTCTGCGGGTCGTGTTTCGCAGGATGTATATTCAGTGGTGCCATTGTTGTATAATGTAGGGGAAAAGTATGATTTCAGGGTGATGAAGCAGGACTGGAAGAATCTGCGGTGCACCCTGCGCGACGATGTTAACGGAGTGGAGTTCGCCAATATCGACCTCGGATCGCGCAAACGAGTGGAGCGGTTCCAGCGTGTGACATGCGAGATTCTCGATGTGGAGAACGGAAGGTTCAAGGTGCGGATGGTCGACGAGGATACCGCGACGGGGAACGGCTTCGCGCTTTCCGATCTCGATGCGATCCCCGAGGCCGTGGTATTCAGGCGCTCGGGGGCGATTGCCAGGCTGATGGCCGAGGAAACCTTTGTGGATGCGCGCACGATGATGGAGGCCGGCGAGCCCCGCTGGCCCGTGGCCGTGCTGGAGACGGTGGCGAAGTACCTTCCCAAATGGATAGAGAACCTCTCGCCGGCCAAGAAACGCACCCTCCTGCGGATGAAAGCGCTCACTATCGGACTGATCGAGCGGTCCACCTACCTGGCGCAGCTCCCCATCGAGGAACGGCGCGCCCAGCAGGAACGCCTGTCGGGCATCGTCCGCACTATAAACGACTATCTCCGTGTGACGGAGCTTATCGCCTCCGGCGAGGACGAGGCGATGATACAGCGCACTCTCGCCAGTCTACAGACTTCGGGATGGCTTTACGAGCCGGAGAAGAAGATGAGGCTCCTGATGGCCATCTTCACCCTCCGCAACGCATACGCCCATGCCTACATCGGCGAGATTTTCTCCATCATACGCGAACATCATGCCGATCCTCACTTCATGAATACTTTCCGCCAGGGATTCATCACCATGCTTTCGATATATATCGACAACGAAAGCAAGGTCATCGACCCCGTTGACCGCGACGGCCTCCGCGAGCTGGTGATGGCGCTCTCGCTGCAGCTGCTCCTCACCGCCAACATGGAGTTCGACAAGTGGAACGAATACCGCGGCCTGCTCTATACATGCGCCTCGCTGCTGGTCAACCGCTACGATTTTATCCTCCCTGACAAGGCGTTGCAGAGCTATGCCGACCGCATGGATGTCCCGCTGGAGTTTTCATGGCGCGATCTCGACGACATCTCGATGTTGTGCTACAACCGGCTGTGTGCCCGTCTGCCGGTATCGGCCAACGCCTCTTCGGAGATATCGGTGTTCGAGCAGCAGAACGCACGGCTGGAGATCTCCTCGAATGAGTTGCGTCTGACCCCCGCGCTCACCGGGCCGCTGACGCGCACAGCACTGACGCGCCGGCTTTTCCCGGCGATGGATTTCAGGGTGTGCCTTGACTCGCGTCTGACCGAGGGATCGACTTCGACCGATGCTTCGCCCACGCTCCAGATGCCGATGTGGAAGCAGATGGAGATCATGCTCTTCGATCCTGCAAAGGGCACTCAGAGCAGGCTTCAGACGGCGTCGGTCGTTGCCCGCAAGACTCTCCCCGAGACGGGCGACGAAGTGACCGTACGCATAACCGCCAAAGACGACAATGATTTCCATACCTTCCTGTGCACCATCGAGGATGATCTGCACTACGGCAAGGGTACGATAATCACCCACGATATCGTGGGGTATCCGGTTCGTGCTTCGGTGCAGACGTTTGAAAAGGATGGCAAGCCGTTGCTGCTGCGTGCTGTGGTGGCCGGTCAGAATCCCGACGGCTCGTTCGTGTTCTCCATGCGCAGGGGGATCAACCAGTATTTCGCCCAGAAAGCCAACGAGGACCGCGCTAACGGGAGCGGTCTTCAGGTCATAGTGTCGGCCGACGATGCCGGAAAGAAATATTATGGTGTGAGCGACTTAGGTTATCCGGTGGTGATATGGAAGAAGCGCGACATGCCTCAGCTCGAGAAATATGATGTGGTGTATGTGATGGTGGATAACGTGAGTCTGCAGAACGACGTGTTGTTCGTCAATACCATTTTCAACGGGATCGCCCCCGAGGACGAGCAGGTTGATAACGGTCAGCTTGCCATCAGCGATTCCTTCCATCAGATGCTGGTGGACTACGCTCAGGAAAAGGTTTATGAGCCGGAGGGGGCGGAGGATGAGGATGCCGAGCCCCCCGTATACGCCGAGGAGCTGACGGAGAACTATCTCACCCCCTCGGCCGTCAGCGCTATCTCGCAGTTGCTCAATGTTATGGCTATTTCCGAAAGCGACAGTCTGCCCAGGGCCTACTCGCTCCTCTCCATATCGCTGATAATGGCGCGTATGGCCGGCGACATGTACCGTGCTACTTTCCTCCATGCCAAATGCGCTCTTATGGAGGCGCTCGCTCGGTTTGCCTGTGACGGTCGCATTGACCCGGCCGAGGCCGAGCGGCTGACCGTGAGTTGCACCCGATTCACCGGCGATGACGCCGATCTGGCGCAGAAACTGGAGGTTGTCAGGACTCTCAGCCGTCTTGACCAGCCGGGGGAACTGCCTCAGCCTTCTCCGGCCGATATGTCGCCTGCGGCCAAGGTCGTCCGTCTGGTCAGCGCCTACAATCAGCTGCGCGGTCTGCGTATGAATGCAGCCCGCGAGGAGATTCTCAAAGGGATTTACGGAGTGCTGCGTCTGCCGGTGCCCGAGCAGGTGGATGTGATGCGCATCAAGGCCCAGGAGGATCAGCACAACGAGTTCAAGGAGTCGATGATCTACCCTGCCGGCAACGGCATGCATGCATCGGAACTGCGTCAGGGCCGCGAGATAATGGAAGTTATCGACGGTATGCTCAACTCGGAGGGGGGCACACTTTATATCGGTGTGAACAACCAGGGTATACCCTCCGGACTCGCCAACTGCATAAGCAATTTTGAGAAGGACGGCAACACGCTGATAATAGACGGCGGGGATATCCTGCAGGGCAGCCCGTTCACCTATTATCTCTACAATAAGCGTAAGGACGATGGCTGTCTGCCCGCAGAGATAATGAATATTGGCGGGTATGATTTCGTCACATTGGGCAACCACGACTTCAACTACGGCAAAGAAGAGCTGGAAAAGTATATCTCTGCGCTGGACGCCAGGTGCTTATGCGCCAATATAGCCGGCATAAGGGGCGTTGAAAAGACCGCCATAGTCACACTGCAAAACGGACTGAGAGTAGGCCTGGCTGGCGTTACCACCCATTATGTGAAGCTATGGGAGAAGCCGGAAAATCTGGCCGGAATAGCTGTAACCGACGCATTT
>URZG01000027.1 GCA_900552325.1 uncultured Porphyromonadaceae bacterium
TTTAGCTGAATCCCGCGGACGTACCCCAAAACGTCGGGTTTTAATACGAGATTAATCATGATACAAATTAGCGGGCACCCTGAAAGATTGTCTCTCCGGAGTGCCCGCAATTATTTTATAGATTATCTCGGAATATAAATATTACTTTAAAATATGTGAAAGGTGTGTAGAGTAACAGAGATTACGGTAGCTTATCATATTCGGTATCACTGACAGGTTCAAGCCATTCCGTGCCGGTTTCCTCACCGGGGACCGAGAATGCCAGATGGGCGAACCATGAGTCTTTGGCCGCTCCGTGCCAATGTTTGACGTTGGCCGGGATATTGATGACGGTACCCGGCAGAATCTCTACTGCAGGCTTCCCTTCTTCCCGGTACCAGCCGCGGCCTGCTACGCCTACGAGCATCTGCCCTCCTCCTTTCTCAGCTTTATGGATATGCCAGTTATTCCGGCAACGAGGTTCGAATGTCACATTAGCGAACGGAATCTGCTCTTTGGAGACCGGAGCAAGGTAACTGTTGCCGGTAAAATATCCGGCATAGACGGTATTCGGCTCCCCGATCGGGAAGATCATTTCCTGCTGGAATTTTTCTTTTGCCGACGATGAAGCGGTCTCATCTTTCCAGACCTCTTTCGCCTGCCGGAAGGCAGCCCAGGCCTTGGGCCATCCGGCATAGAACGCGATATGGGTAATAGCCTCGGCAATCTCCCTACGGGTTATGCCGTTTTTCTTCGCCTCCTGCAGATGATAGGTAAGTGAACTGTCGGTAATACCTTGTGAGATAAGACAGGTCACGGTGATAAGCGATCGGTCACGCAACGAAAGAAGGTCGTTGCGGCTCCATACCTCACCGAAAAGGATGTCGTCATTTAGTCGGGCAAAGTCGGGGGCAAAGTCGCCGAGCGCATCATGCCCTGCTGTCTGGATTATCTTTTGTTGTGCCATAATATTGAAGGTCACTATACTCGTTAATATCAAAATAAATATTTTTTTCATGATGAGACGATTTATATGTACACTGCAAAATTACGGAAAATAATCACCCGGCAATATGGCATTTTTAAGGGAAGATTTACCATTTTTCCGGTTGATAATAAAAATGTGAGGCTGAGCCGGAGATTATTTGCCGACTCAGCCTCACGTCTATACAAACAGAGGATTATGTTTCAGAGAGCTCAGGGACGTACAACAACCTTTTTGCCGTTGTGGATATAAATCCCGGGTACTGATGGCTCCGGAATACGTATACCCTGGAGATTAAACCAGATATCTTCTCCTTCGTCACCGGAGTCGACGTTATCGTCAACGAATATATCTTCGATTGCCGTGGGACCAAATTTATCCGGACCTGTAGGATTATCGATCATTTCTACAGGCTTGGGAGCATTGGCAACCTCCACATCAAGACTCTGAACATGGTTGGCGGAAGTGCTGCCGGTTATTCCGAGATCATTGCAGTTGTCGATCCACACACGGAAATTGGTCGTGCCGGCAACTGCTTTCCATATACCGCCGTTATTGCCCGTGCCTCCGCAAGTGGTAAGCTCTACGGTCTGGCCCGGCTGAATTCCGGTGGAATAAAGTTCGGTATAGTTGTCGCTCCAGTATTTAGGATCGTACGACGGCATTGTCTCGAAAAGAATTCCATGCTTCATGTAAGGTGTGGCTTCCGTACCATTATTATAGAGTGTGACAGTGAAACGTACGTCGTCGCCGGGAGTGATATAATCGCCGTCGCTGCGTGAGGCATTGACTTTGCTCCATGCGATTTTGGTCATCACGATCGAACGGCCGTTTACCGGGGTGGTGCTGAAGCCGGTTTCATATACCGTGGACGGATATTCGAAACTGCTTTCACCTACGGCGTTGAGCGTACGCTCGCAGCTGTTGTTGTCGGAGGTAAGTTCACCTTTGACAGTCGACAAGGTAGCTTTTATCACATGTCCGCCCGCGGTGGCTGTGTATGAGGCGTCCGGGACTTCAATAATTGCCTGCTCGTTAGGATTGATGCCGTCGGAGTAGCTGGTGGTACCGATTGTCTTTCCGTCAACGGCGATAGTGATTTTCACTGTTTTGCCTTCGGGGAAAACTACCGATGATGTGTTCTTCACCAGAACCGCGAATCCGGAGAGTACCTGTCCGGCGGTAACGGTCTTTTCATAAGGTGCCCATGTGAGACCGCCGTCAAGGATATTGAGATCGAATCCGGTTATCTCGGGAATCTCGGAGCCACCCTCATAAGGCCAATAGTTTTCCTGAAGCGGCTCCAGACGGTCAGCCTTATCGGGATTAGGATTGAATTCCGGGCGGACGGTAGGATATTCCACATCAACAGTCAGTGCGTTGTTGGCGCTCTCGGTATCGCTATAATTGGCTGCATTGTCAACCTGTGCGGTGAGGGTATGCGCCCCGGATTTCACTGTCCACGTCCAGGATCCGTCGGAGGTGTTGAAGTTGCCAGCGGCAGAACCGGCGCCCCCTCCGTTGGGTGTCACTTCCCGATATTCGCCGGGAGCGAGAGTGAAGTCTCCGTCGAACCATACGATACCCTGAGTGTATTCACCGCCATCAAGTTTCCATACCACTCCTTTGCCTGAACCGAAGCTGTAAGATGTGTTTCCGTAGTTGGCAACTATGGCATGAGGCAGAAGCCTGTCGCCGATTCCGACCTCATCGTCATCGCCCGAAAGATTCTCGAACCATACTTTCACGATGCCCACATCTGTGCCGGCATGAGTGTCTATAACAATGTCAGGTTCATCCTCGGCAATCTCGTCAACATTTACATTTTTCACGCGTGTGTTGTTCGTACGGTCGGTTTCATATAACATCTTCCCTGAGGGATCAACCGTCGCTGTAAATGTATGTTTGCCTTTGGTAGCGGTCCATGTGGCGGGAAATTCCACAATTATATGAGAATTGGCGGGTATGCCGTCTTTAACTGTAAAGGAGTAATTACTCTTGTCGTCCACAGAGAAAGTCACGGCGAATTTCGCACCTGACGGGATTGCGGTGGCGCTTGTATTGTCAAGACGGATTTTGAAAGTAACCTTGTCGCCATCATACATAGTGGAATGAAGCCCGCGGTCGCTTATCCAGTCGATGGCCGACAGCTTCACGTCATAATTGCGGAGTTCATCGAACGGATTGGGAACAGGCATGATATTTTCCGCATCGGGATAAGGTGGCGTATCGGCCCAGTCAGGATCGCTGACCCATTCCCAGGCGGAGGGCTCGCTATCCCAGAACGGCCAGTGCTGCTGGGTTTTCCACCCGGTGCTCATATCGGCCGGGACCACACTCCCTTCAACGATCTGGAAGTTGGTCCAGCTTGCGGTATTGCCTCCGTGGGGAAAACATCCTGCGCCGGGATTATAAGTCCATCCGCTGTAATCGATGTTCCGTTTCGCGAGTCCGGAACCGTTTACATACAGTCCGTCGAACACGATGCCGTCCATAGAGTTCATTATCCTGACCGCTTCGCCCGGACACTCATAAACGTGGTTGTTACGGAACACCACATTCTTACATTCGCCTTCGATATCGATGGCAGCATAATTGCGGCCCCAACATTCTTTGACCGTACCGGCACGTACAAGATAGTTGTTCTCGAAAAGGATCGGTTTTTCGGAAGTCGTGCCGGTGAATTTATGCCCGTCAAAGGTTGTGTTGAGATGTATGCCCGACGCCATGAATGTGTCGCAGATATAATTGTTGTACGCTTTCTGGTTGATACCCCCGTAGAGGGCTATCGCGCCGGCGCGCCACATCAGATCAATGGTGTTGTAGGCGAATATGTTGTCGTATTCGTCTTTTGCACCATACTTGGAGTCGTTCCAGTTGGCGAGGCCGTCATCACCATTGTTCCTTACGGAGCAGTTGAACACGGCGGCTTCCGATGTGCCGAGGCAGAAGTTCACGCCGTCGGCGAAATTATTGCGTATGCGGCAGTCGGCGATTCTGAGGCCGTCGCTGCAGCGTGCGGTAGCGTCGTTGTAGTCTCCGAGCCAGAATCCGCACTCGAAGTGCTCTACCCACACATGGTGGAATACTGAACCCGAACACCATATATCCATGATTCCCTTATACACTGCATTCTCTCCGTAACGGTCACAAAGATTGGAATTCAGATAGAGGTTACAGAATTCCACATTATCGCATGTGTTGTTACCTCCGGTATTGGACGGATTACCGCCGGATACACCTCCGCCGAAGCGCCCCCAACCGGTAAACTGAATGTTGGTATACCACATTCCGGCACCGGTTATCATGATATTTTTGGGATTGATACTCCACAGTCCCTGCTGGTTTTCAGTGTCACCTATGGCAGAACATCCCATCAGCCATGTTCCTTCGGGAATGTATACCACACCCCCTACTTTATTGGCTTCGTTCACAGCGCGGGTGAATGCCCCGCGGTTATCTTTGCTCGTGAGGCTGGCACCATAATCCGTGACGTTGAACACCTGACGGCCGCCTGCGATTTCGGAGGGATCGATCGGCTCGGGAACCACCTCTATCTCAAGGAAGTCCACGCCTACCGCCTCGCCGCTCACACATTTGACCTCGATGATATCTCCGGCCTGAAGCATGCGGTTCAGCTTCACATGCTTCTCGTCAAAAGCGAAAGCCGGGGCATCACCTGAGCTTTGACCACGACTGGGAGTGCCGGCGCCGAAATTGAAATACTGATACATGTGGTAAGAGGTCAGGGGCACAGACGAATCGAGTGTCCCGTTCACATATATGTCGAGCTGACCCTCTTTCGATTTCCAGCCATCGGCATATCCCATGCTTCCGGCGTTTTTGTCTGCGATAGTGTATCGCACCGTGACCCCGTCGCCGTAGGTGTTCATCGTCCATTTAACCGAGCTGCCTACCGGCATATCCACGTAGGCCTGATTACTGGCCTGCGAGGCGATGTTGGCATGATGCCAGTCCGGGGAAGTCTTGATGGATGCTCCTCCTGAAAGTTCAGCATCCGTTGCAGTATTACAGTCGTAACGGGTATAGGGCATAGTGGCGCCTCGTTTCCCGTCGGCGTCCGGCAGCGGCACCGGCCAGCTGTCAGCCACACTTGCCTGACCTATAGTCGGTGTGGACAACAATGTCAGCACCGCCAATGGTACCAGACCAAAGAATTTCTTCATTTTGTGAAGGATTTAAGGTTAGTAATTCAGTTATACCTGGTGATAAATTTCTCCTTCACAAAATTACGAGCATGTTAATTCAAGTTAATTCAATCAACCCGAAATATAATCCACAAATTAATGGCATATAATCTATATGCCTATGTAATAATACGATATCTATTCAATCAGCATCTGCATTATATAGCAAAATTCATCAGATTCAGCCGTTATATTTTTGCTAACAGACTTCTTTTATCATAATCAATTTCTGACAGAATCACGCACAGAATTGATATAATCCACCATCTTGGGCGCGTCTTCACAGCCGATCATATATTGTCGTCCGTCACGCATCCTAACAAGAAAACAATCCGATGCCTTACCATAATATGCGAAGTATCGTCCGAGGTCACGCTCACTGAACCAGCCCCAATATCCCAGAAACCCGCCGCTGCCAAACAGACGTTTCTCCCCCATTGTTGGCGGACACAGCCGCACGGATTCTATCTCCGAATACGACAGCACGGTAGATCGGATCATCCGTTTTATCCTGACGGCTCTATTACCGGCCGTCACATTTATCGGAGCATAGAATACGACACCTGAGATTAACGCGCAAAGGCAACCCTGAAACAGGAGGGAGATCCATTTGTCGCCGTGACGGGAGAAATAGAAGATCATTCCGATTAACATGGCGTTAATCAGAGAAGTCATAACCCAGCAATATGTGCTGTAAACTACTTTCTTTTTCATTCTTTATGCAATTTGTTGCGATATAAGATTAGCCGAGAGGGCATGATTCTGTTCCGACATTCCCGGCATATTCCTTTATATTAATCTGACAATATGTTTGACGCAAAAAATCACTAAGAGTTGCGCTGTTCACCGATGTTGTTTAAATTTGCCGCATATTTTCAATAAAACCGTCCACTACGATGAACCTGAGTGCTTCTATCCTGTCACGATTCAAAACCGCGCGATTAATCGCATGGTTATCGGCAATCTCTTATGCCATCTGTTGTTTTGCCAATACACCGGAATATACCACCAAGTTCAAGGAACAGGCCGATTCTTTTCTGTCAAGGCTTCCAGACGGAATGCAACACATACAGACCAAAGCCATACGCAAAGCTATGGCTGGCGACTGCCGCGCACTTGATTCGATCAGAATGGCCCGCAATGCGGAGCCTTCTCTTCCACAGGGAGTCCGTCGCACAAAAGTTGGCGATAATCTGTTTCTTTTCAGAAGCGAGCGGTTCAAGAACGACACTTTGCCTCTTCTGATATATCTTCACGGCGGAGGCTGGACAATCGGAAGCGTAAACAGTTGTACGGCATACTGTGCGCAGATGGCGGCCAATGGTGTTGCTGTGCTCGCTGTGGATTACAGACTTGCTCCAGAAAACCCATTTCCTGCCGGACTGAATGACTGTATCTCGGCCGTAAAGACTGCGAGGGAGAACCTTACCGCATGGAAATGTAACAGTATAGCGCTGGGAGGAGACAGTGCCGGCGGCAATCTTTCAATAGCCACCGCTCTCAGCTGCGACCCGGGATTGATTGACAGATTAATTCTTTTCTATCCCGTAACAGCGGCTTATGCCGACCTTTCAGAGAGCTGGGAAACTTATGGCTCAGGATATGCTCTTGACTCGGAACTCATGACCGCGTTTAATGAAGCATATACCGACGACATATTCAATCCTCTCGTTTCTCCGGCGCATGCGTCTGACGAGATCCTTGCATCACTGCCCCCTACTCTTCTGGTAGCGGCCGACCATGATATTCTGAAGTCACAGGGACGCCGTTTTGCGGAACGTATCCGGAATCTCGGGGTGGATGTATCCTATCATCTTATTCCCGGATCCGTACATCTGTTCATTACCGTTGCCGGACAACCGGCGGCATTCAGTAAAGCGGTAGAACTCTCGCTTGCTTTTATCAGAAATTGATTTTCTACGGTTTCCTACGCTAATCAACGTGAGTTTGATATACGGATTTCACAAATTAACCATTCAACAATAAAACAATCAGCCACTCGGCTTTATGCTAAGTAGCTGATTGCTTTATTGTTGAATGGTCTATTGCTTATGTCGAACTCTCTATAATCCGAAAATAATAATAGTAATCAGGGATTTTTGACGTCGAATCCGGCCATACGGACTGCTTCGGCGAGCTTGGCGGAATCATGGTGTCCCTGTACTTTAGCAAGTCCTGACGACAGGCTGACCTCTACATCGGTAACCCCGTCCACTCCACTAATAGCTTTTGTCACTGCTGCCTGACAATGGGGACAATTCATTCCTACGATACAATATTCGGAGACAGTGTCGCCTTCAAGGCTTTTTTTCTTTCGGGTGAACCGTCGTAAAAATGATGCGACAAGCAAACCTGCCATCACCAATGAGCATACCCATGTGAACCAGCTCATACCCTCGGCGTGATGACATGCACCGGCATAAGAGTCAAGCCGGAACCAGTCCGCAGGGAGAAGATAGTCCACCGCCAGTCCGAAAAGGATGGCTCCGATAATAATGGAAGCGATATAAACCGTGGCAGCTTTACGTCCCATTTCGCGACTTATGAGTGTGAATGAGGCAAAGTTGGCAGCGGGGCCGGCCATAAGGAGCACCAATGCCGTACCGGGCGAAAGCCCTTTGAGCATCAGAGACAATGCGATGGGGATAGATCCGGTGGCGCAGACGTACATCGGCACGGCGATCACCACCACGAGCAGCATGGAAAGCAACGGTGTGGTTCCGAGCGACGAGAAGAAATCCGCCGGCACATAAACGGTTATCAAGGCCGCTATAATAAGCCCTATCACAAGCCATGCGCCGATCGAATCTACCAGATCCATGAACCCATAACGCAATGCATCGATAAATTTCCGGAAGAGACCTCGATGATTATGGGCGCCCGTATCGGGAGAGATCTCCATAGACGAGGAAGAAACGTCGCCATTTTCTGTTTTTTCAGTAGCGCCCACAGCCCGTCCGCCGGCAAGGGCGGCGACAAGAGCCGCAACCGGACGGATCACGGCGAATGCGGGTCCGAGCAACGACCATGTGGCGGCGATACTGTCGACACCCGTCTGCGGAGTGGCGATAAGGAAAGAGGTCGAGGCTGCCCGTGAGGCTCCGGAACGACGCATGGCGATCGCCGCTGGCAACACTCCGCACGAACATAACGGAAGGGGTACCCCCACTGCGGCCGCCTTGACTACCGCACCCCAGCCATTGCCCGAAAGGTGTCTTGCGAAAAGTCCGGAAGGGATAAACGCGTGCATCAGACCGGCTATAAGGAACCCGAGGAGAATGTACGGAGCCATCTCGCCGAGCATGAAAAGTAAAGAATCAAGCAATTCCATAAGTAATACGATTAATTTTGACTAATGCAAAATTACAAATCATAAACTGCAACAAGGTGGCATTTATTGTCATTTACACATTATTAATATACCGGCTTCCGGTAAAATCATTAACTTTGCAAGGCAAATTTATTCAAATGAACTCCACGATCACCTATACTCCCGAAGATATAATGGAAAAGGCCGGCATAAAGCCGACCTCCAACCGTATACTGGTGCTCCGCGCCCTCCTCGGAAGTAACAGTCCTCAAAGTCTTGCCGAACTGGAAGAGAATCTTCAGACACTCGACAAATCAAGTATCCATAGGGTACTCAACATATTTACTGAAAATCATATTGTCCATGCTCTGGAGGACGGTCGCGGAATAGTGAAATTCGAGTTGTGCACCGGTGGCGAGACTCACGGCGGTCCCGGCGACATGCATGTACATTTCTACTGCGAACAATGCCATAAGGTCTACTGCTTCGACCATCTGCCGGTGCCGCCCGTTCCCCTCCCCGAAGGCTTCACCGCCCGCTCTGTCAACTATATGCTCAAAGGCATCTGCCCGGATTGCGCCAGGTAGACGGGCACATATAATTTAGATCTATACCTCGCCTATTAGCTCAAACAGCTCCTCTCTTTTCTGTCGCCATGCCACCATATCGCGCCCCATATCGTCAGTAAGGATATACTCCTCTGAATATGCCACCGCATCGTCAACAAGTCGCACCGGATCTGTACCCATACAGAAAAGCATACCCACCAAAGGAAGACGAGATTCCTCACTATTGATCTCTGAAGTTGCGGCAAGTAAATCAACAAAATTGCCTTGCGGTACTCCTTTCACTCCTATTCGGCCATTTGAGGCGAAAAAGTTCAATACAAGAGTTCTGACTGATACATTCACCTCCCAATTAGGCAACTCCGGATTCTTCCCGGCTGCCCGCAGAATAAGATAATCAAGATAATTATAAGAGGTTGCTGCCTCAAAATGCCGGTAGGATAATTCTCCGCTCAACCTTAGTCCGGTTTCAAATACATAAAAATCTTCATCTTCTGAAAAGAAAGCTGATATTGTTATATATCCATCAGTGAGTCCAATGCCCGACAACATGGCAGACACCTTGGCATCCATCGTTCTTTTCCACCGATTTTCATGTCTTGAGGGAAATATCCATGCACTTTGACAGATTTCATGCCCCCTCACGGGAGGACACATCAATGTATCGTTCGTAGCAATGAGATGGGCCACCCCACCCGACACCAAATAATATGCATCGAACTTCACCTGTGTCTGCATAAACTTCTCAATCACCACCGAACACGACGGCGATGCTTCTTTTGCAAACCCTAATGCATTGTAATAATCGCCGCTGTTATGTACGACCTTTATTCCGGCAGAGCCACCGCGATCCGTCGGTTTTATAATTACAGGGAGATTGTGAATCCCCTCTTCTTCTTCAAATTCCTTTACTACAGGTATATTGAATTTCCTACATAACGCTTTGAATTTCCGTTTGTCGCGAGTCAACGCCAACTGTTCAAGCGTAGTGTCACACGGCAATCCGAGACGGTTGCAAAGCCGGATCTGATATTCCACACGACTTTCGCTGAACCCAGCAATAACACCACACACACCTTCTGCGACACATCTTTTTTCAAGCGCGTCCAAATCAGTCCAACTTACATCCCATGCCTCATCGGCAGCGAATTTAGCCGGACTATTACATTCCGGATTTTTGTGATTATCCGTTACCGCGACACGGAACCCTAACTGTTGCGCTCGTTTAACAACATCAATCTCCAGCGCCGATGCTCCGAGGATCAATAGAAGGGGACGCACCCCCTGTTGAGATTTTTTCATTGTCTATATAATGGGAAGTATTCCGAATCCGGTACAAAATCAGAGAGCCCTTCACGTAACTTCACAAGAAATTCATATTTAGAGCTATCCAAAATCATTTTGCCTATCGAGAAAGTATAATCAGATCTTCTGTTGAATCCAGCCTTGAATTTATAGAGATTATCTTCGGCCGCTCCCAGTCCTCCTCCGAGGTGGAATGAATTAAAGCCTTTTTTACATCCCCATAAAGCAGCCTTGTACAAAAGAAGGTTAGATGGAGCCAGATTACGAAACTCTCTTACAGATCCCGACAGGTGATAATTAAGAAATTCTCCGGCAAAGATCATAATAGCCATAGATATTATCCTACCGTCATATTCCGCATAAAAGATTTCATAATTGGAGTGCAATGAACGCTCTATGGCTTCGTAAAAATCTTTCTCGAAAAAATAATACGGTGCAGCGTGGTCAGACTCCATTGTTGCATTGTAAATCGCCCGGAACTCACGTAACAGCTCAATCCCTACACCGTGATTTATGACAACACCTGCCTTCTCAGCTTTCCTGATCATATTTCTGTTTTTACTGGTAAGATCGTTCCAGATCTGTTCAGGGCTCTCCAATTCCATGCACACAGTTTTCCCTACATCCACAACCTGAGCAATCTCTCGAGACCATGAGGAATTACGCAAAACGGGATGAAATCGGAAAAACACAGAAACAATACCTTTCTGCGACAAGGATTCGATCAATTCCTTTTTCAGAGATTTCACCTCGCTTTGTGACGGCTCACGGTTGAAGATAAAACCTCCATAACCGTACGGAGTAGCTGCGTCAAAAAATTTTTCCGGTTCAATCATATCCTTGAACCGAGGATCAAAATAAATATCTCTTATAAAAAGCACACAGGCGCCTGAGAGACCGGATAAGTTCTCGTAATATAACAGTACCGGCGTACCATCACCATGAATTCTGAAAGCCTCGACATACGAAACCAGATAATATACATCATGTACCTGGAATCTTTTAACAGTATCATCCCACGCCGTAAAGTTATCGGCTGTAATCAAAGAAAGCATTTCCTAAAAGCTTTATTTATTATATTTGCAAGTTCTGTCATATCGTCCGCGGAATATCTTCCATCGCAATGGATTGCCATCATACGGTTGCCGACTGAGGCAGAATCACGGTCAATTTCCTCAGGAATATTCCACAATACCGCGGGGTACACATTATTTCTTATAAGTTCAGTCCGAAGCCGTTCTCTTGCATAGTGCGAGGACAACACAATTACCAATGCAAATGGAGCCGGGCTATCTTCTCCGAACTTCGAGATAATGCTGGATTCAGTGGTTAAGTCAAGATTTTTTATCAGACATTCAAGATTCTCTTTCTTTCTACGGTACCACTCCGAAATATCAAGAGATGCCATGATTCGCTCTGCATAAGGAGAAATCCCCGACAACTCCAATGCGTCTATTGCATTTTCTGTTTCCCTGAAATCATTCAAAAACTCAGCCTTCACTCCACGGCTCACTCCTGTCAGATATTCAGCTTTAAGAGTCATCGCCTTCCAACGCCGCAAAGCGATCCGGCATACAGTATCCGTTACACGCTCTTCTTTGGGGAGTGCATAACCGGAGGGTGACCATAACACTCCACCGTCTGTCACCGGAAGTGTTTTCCTCACAGATGCAAAACACCAATCAGCATTACTTCCCGACGCCCATTCCCCGGTAAGATCATGGGAGTGATCCTCAATTATCACAAGTCCGTCCCGACAGATGTGTTTCAACGGGAAACGTCCGAAATAATTCATCAGTACTACCCCCGTGCCTTCTTTCCGAGGAATTACAGCTACCGCTTCTTCGGGGTCGGTAAATGGCGTGCATCTGTAATATCTTATCCTGATCTCATTCCTAATGAGAGCGCCCAATGATTCGTGACAATAATACGAAGGCACCCATAGATCACTTATGCCCACATGGTTAACAATCGCTTGAAGAGCCATCCGCCCACTCGCATACCATCTCACGGATTCATGAGGCCAAAGGATACCCGAGCCACGGGGATAGGGATAGGCACAGGCATGGAAATCCGAACCAAATTCTTTCATTCACGTGGATGTGTAGTATAGTATTCTTCAATTTTGGCATCAAGCCCCAGATCGTCAATACTGCTCATAGTTTCAGTACCGTCTCCTATGCTTTCGCGTTTAAAAACAGTGCATACAGTCTTATATAAAATCAAGATATCAGTTTTGAGAGAACAATTATCCACATACCATACATCATATTTGAATTTAAGGCTCAATTTACACAACGCACGGCCATGCACCTGCGCCCATCCTGTAATGCCGGGACGCACTTCATGACGACGGAGCTGCTCGCTGTCAAATACATGATAATACCCCAATGTCAAAGGACGCGGACCAATCAGCGACATATCACCCTTAAGCACATTGATCAACTGAGGCAACTCGTCAAGTGATGTTTTCCTTACGAATTTTCCAGCCTTGGTCAAGCGCTCAGAATCCGGAAGCAACACCCCTTCGTTATCGCGTTCATCTGACATCGACTTAAACTTAACAAGACGGAATACACGGTTATCTTTCCCTACGCGTTTCTGTGTGAAAAACGCCCCCGCTCCCTTGTTGGCGAAATGCAGCCACAGCGCCACAACTGTCAACAATGGAGACAGACATACCAAAGCCAATATGGCTACCACCACATCAATCAGTCGTTTGAAATATCGTCTATACATTCTGTAGGTCTGTCAGGAATCGGATGAAATCGGATGATACCCGACTACGGGTGAAAAAAGCCAACACACGCTGTCTTCCGGCAAAGCCCAATTTATCGCGCAAATCCGGAGTATCAAGCAGCATGTCAAGTCTTGCGCACATAGCATCATGGTTTTTAAACGGGATGCAATACCCCGTGACATTATCCTCCACCGCGTCGCGGCATCCTGTCACCTCATAAGTAATCACAGGAATTTTCATGGCCTGAGCCTCTATATTGACATTCCCGAACCCTTCACGATATGACGGAAAAAGAAAAATATCCATGACTGCAAAATATTTTTCAATCTCGTCAGTAAAACCTATATGAAACACTCTATCCTCTGCGAAAAAGGAATCACACGTTTCTTTGGGAATCGGCACCCTCTCATCCATATCTCCTATTATAAGGAGACATACGTCATCGCGCCGTTTTATCTTGTCCCAAATGTAAATAATATCTGTAAGCCCCTTATCTTCGGTCAGTCGTCCTACAAAACCTATGACTTTACAATTCTCCGGAATACCGATGTATGTTCTCGTTTCATTGCGCAATGAAATGAAACGATCCGGAGAAAAACGTTGCGGATCCACTCCTCCGACAGTAAGAAGCCCCGGCTGCACCATCTTATACTGCGGAATAATGCCAAGCGACTGCAATCTTTCTTTTACAGAGGTACCAATAGGCACCACTTTAGTAGCGCAATACCCGGTAAAACGCTCTATTCCGTCTGAATCCCTTGGCAGTCTCAAACGGAAGACCATAGACATGATATATGCGGTGTTTTACATCAGCCATTCGAGCTGCAATCATCGACACCATAGCGGCTTTAGGGGTCGCACCCACCACAATGTCGGGAGATGTATTTCGGAAATACTTAATCAGTTTCCATATACATGCCAAATCAGCCAAAGGAGAAATTGAACGACGGAAAGGCACATAATAATATTTGACACCTAAACTTTTAGCCAG
>URZG01000028.1 GCA_900552325.1 uncultured Porphyromonadaceae bacterium
AACTGCGACTCCTCGGCCTTCGAGCAGCGCTCACAGGCGATGGCGGCTATCGGCGACGTATATCACCACATCGGAAAGACCGATTCGGCTTTCGTATGGTATGAACAGGCCATACGCACCAACCCCGACAACGTGATGGCGCTCAACAACTTCGCCTATTACCTGGCCGAAGAGAACCGCGATCTCGACCGCGCCGAGCAGCTCTCGGAACTATGCGTGGCCGCGCAGCCGACAACGACACCTTCCTCGACACCTACGCCTGGATCTTCTTCAAGAAACACGACTATGCCCGCGCCAAAGAGTATATCGACCAGGCCATCGACCTCGAGGCCGACGACCCGCAGGCCGATGTGTTTCACCACGCCGGCGACATATACTATATGAGCGGCGAGCCGCAGGAGGCCCTGGAACTCTGGGAGGAAGCCCTGAAACTCGATCCGGACAACGCACTCCTTCAGAAGAAGGTGCGCAACCGCACACATTACTACGAATAACCATCGAAAACGATAAACCTCTCAACATTCATCACACACCACTTTATTAAAAATGAAGTCGTTACGCAACCTTATATTCATCATATCCCTTGCACTCCTCGCTTCGGCCTGCGGCCCGTCGCGTTCCGCCCAGAAAAGGCAACAGTCTGAAACGGCGCGCATCAACGCCGCACGTGAGCGCGTGAGCGAGAGCTACGCCGCCCTTACCGGTCCGTACAAGGACTGGCAGACCCTCGAAGTGCCCGTAAAGGTCAACATCTCCTCCCCGATGAAATTCTCCTGCTCGGCGAGAATGCAGATGATACGCGGCCGTTGGCTCGGCATATCGGTGAGGATGCTCGGTTTCGAGGTGGCCTATCTCACCGCCGACAACGATTCACTCCACGCCTACGTGAAAGTGCAGAAACGATACGTATCGGAGAGTATATCGCGCCTTTTCGCCTCCTCGGGATATAACCTCTCGAACGTGCAGGACCTCCTGCTGGGACGCCTCTTCATCCCCGGCGGCTCCACGGCCACACCTGCCGACGCAAGCGACTTCACAATGGAACATTCGGCCGACCTGCTCCTCCTCTTCCCGGCCGACACTCTGGCTGCGGGCGAGATAGGTTTCGCCGCCTCCCTGGCCACCGACCGCCTTGTCACCACAACCTGCAAAGCCGGCGCGCATCAGGGTTCGCTTATCTACACCCCTTCCGCCAAAGCTACCCCAGCCGGCCCTGTCGCGGAGCAGACGCAGCTCAACGCCGACCTCGGCGGTGCGCTCGACGCCACCCTCGAATATGCTCTCTCCGGTGCGCGATGGAACGGCACGGTCACTCCGCGAGTATGGAAAGTGCCTTCGGGCGCGCGCCGAATAAACGTTTCAGCCGACCTCTTAAAATCACTTGTCGGATTATGAGAAAATTCCTGGTAATATTACTGTCAGTCTTTATTTTCCTCCCCTCTCCCGATATGACGGGGGCACTCTCCGGTGCCCCTGTGGCCGCGGCACAGTCAGCAAAAAAGAATACCACGGCTAAGAAAAAGAAATCGACGTCAAAAAACGGCAAACAGAAGAAAGCCGCCACGCAGACCCCAAAGGGGAGCGCATCATCCGATGAAGTGCGCCGCATGCAGCAGCAGAACAAAGCCGAAATACGTCAGACACAGAAGGAAATCACTCTCAACCCCCGCCAGACGGAGCGCCAGCTCAACGCTCTGGCTCAGGTGGAGGGGGAGATCGGCCAATGCAACACACGCATCGGCGCCATCAACTCGTCGCTCGATTCCCTCAACCGCCGTTCCACCGCCGTAGCCGACTCAATAGCCGCACTCGACGCCCGACTCAACACCATCTCACGCTCCTACGCTGCGGCTCTGCGCAAGACCCAGGGGCGCCGACAGCAGACCTCCCAGATGGCTTTCCTCCTGTCGGCCAAATCGTTCGCCCAGGCGTTCCGACGCCTGAGCGCCGTAAGGCAGTTCGGCAAATGGCGCGACCGCAAGGAGGCCGAGATCACCTCGCTCCGCAGCGTACTCCAGGGGCGCCATCAGGAACTCGACCGGCTGCACGCCGCCTCGGCCAAGACTGCCCGCGAGCTTTCAGCCGAACATTCCGCACTGAAGAAAAAACAGGCACAGACAGCCGTCCTTGTCGACTCCCTCAAAAACCGAGGGGCCGAACTCAACCAGATAATGACCGAACGGGCACGTCAGGCTGCGGCTCTCGATGCCGAACTTGACCGCATTGTAGCGCGCGAGGCTGCCGAGGCTGCCCGTCGTGAACGCGAGGCCCGGGAGGCACGCGAACGCAAGGAACGCGCCGAGCGTGAGGCCCGTGAGGCTAAGGCTCGCGCCGAGGCCGAAGCCGCCGAGAAAGCCGAGCGCGAGGCAGCCGAACGCGAGCGCCAGCAGGCTGCCGCCCGGCAGCAGGCCCTTGAAAAAGCACGCGCCGAGGCCGAGGCTGCACGACGGCAGGCCGAGGCCGACGAGAAAGCACGTGTAAAAGCCGAAGCAGAGTCCAAGGCGAAAGCCGAGGAGGCCCGACGCCGCAGCGACGAGCAGTCGCGCGCCGAAGCCCAGCGCGCACGCCGCGAGCAGCTTGCCGCCGAGGAAAAGGCCCGTCGTTCCAAAGCAGCCGCCGAAGAACGCGAACGCCAGGAAAAGGCCGCCAAAGAGCAGGATCTGAAAGAGAGAAAAGAGGCCGATGACCGCAAGGCTTCCCGCAAAGGGGTGCGCCACAAAGGGAAGAAAGCCGCCGGCGATACCCCTTCCGCTCCTTCCGCCTCTTCCGACACCCCCGCAGCACGCTCCACCGCCTCAGGCGAAGGCTTCGCCTCCATGCGCGGACGTCTCCCGATGCCGGTATCCGGAAAATATATCATCGTGAAGAAGTTCGGACGTCAGAAACACCCCACCCTCCCCCATGTGGAGATCAACAACTCCGGCATCGACCTGCAGACGGCTACCTCAGCCCCGGTAAAGGCGGTCTACGCCGGCGAAGTGTCGGCGGTGTTCCGCCCCGATGGCTACAACCACGTTGTAGTGCTCCGCCACGGCGAATACCTCACCGTCTACGCCAACCTCGGCACCATCTCCGTATCGCCCGGCCAGGCAGTCAGCGCAGGCCAGACCATCGGCACAGTCTACGCCGATCCCCGCGACAACAACCGCTCCGTACTCCACTTCGAGCTGCGCCACGGCCGCGAGAAGCAGGACCCCGCCCTCTGGCTTCGCTGACCCCCCGGCATGATTGGGTAGGACTTGTGGGACTTGTAAGACTTGTAGAATCTTCCCACCTGTCCCACAAGTCCTACAAGTTCCACCTGTCCCTTCCCCTTTCCCCCAACATGCTACTATGAACCGCATAAAAATCATTATTTTATCTCTCCTTATAACGCTCCCAGCCATGGCCCAGAAAGCTGTAGTGGAGCGGATGGAGCAGACTCCCTTCGACCTCTCCGGGAAAAAGTTCCAGCGACTTGATCTCAACGGCGAGCCGTGCGCGCTGGTGAAGGTGGAGGCAATCGCCGACGGATTGGAGTTCTCAGGCAACGTGCTTCCTCCTGTAGAACACAAAACAGGCGAATATTGGGTCTACCTCACCAAAGGCTCAAAGATGTTGCGTATAAAATCGCCCGACTTCCTGCCGCTGATGCTGAATTTTTCTGACTACGGCATCACGGCTCTGGAGCCGGCGGTGACTTACGTGCTGACCCTTTCGCTCCCCACGGCTGAAACCATAGCCCGAGGCGGCAGTATCCCCTCCAAGTGACTGTGTCGCCGGCTTCAGCCGATGTGACAGTCGACAGGACGGCTCTGCATGTACGCGATGGCCGCGCCGAAACTATGCTATATAACGGCTCGCATACCTTACGGGTGGAAGCACCGGGTTATCATCCACAGGAAACCTCATTCTCCATAAACGGCACTCCTGTGCAACGGTTGATAAATCTCCTTCCCGCCGATTCTACTCTCTGCTGCGACACCTCAACGTCCTCTCCCGGCTATTATTTTCCTTACGATCTGTTTCAGGCCGACGGAAAATGGGGCTTCCGCGACAGCGAGACAGGCGAGACGGTAATCCCTGCGAAATATGAATCCATCGGTCTGGAATCGGAAGGTCTGGCCCCGGTGAAACTCAACGGCAAATGGGGCTTCATCGACAAGGGCGACCGGATGGTCATCGAGCCGCAATATGATTACGCCTTATCCTTCTCCGAAGGCCTCGCCCAAGTGCGGAACGACGGCAAATGCGGATTTATTGACAGGAAAGGTAATCTGGTGATACCCCTTGCCTACGACGAAGTCGGCGATTTCCACGACGGCCTCGCTTCCGTAAGTATCAAAGGAAAGCAAGGATTCATCGACCGCAACAACCAGACAGTCATCCCCGCCCGATACGACTGGGATATGTGGAACTCCTCGCAAAGCTATTTCTCAGAGGGCATAGCCCCGGTTAAAATCAACGGCAAATGGGGGTACATCGACAAAAACGACAGTATCGTAATCAAGCCCGTTTTCAACATCGCTTTCTCTTTCTCCGAAGGTCTGGCTCTTGTGAAATCAGGCTACAGCTACGGGTTCATGAACCGCAGCGGCGAGATGGTCGTCCCTGCTAAATACGATGTTGCATGTAGCTTCTCGGAAGGTCTCGCAGCCGTAAAGAAAAACGGCAAGTGGGGCTATATCGACAGAACCGGCAGAATTGTGATCCCGGCGATATACTTCAACGCCTCACCTTTCCGTAACGGGCGAGCCAATGTTTATCTTGACACCACCTACTATCTCGACCGTAACGGTGAGCGCCGCATACGACGCCTGCATTGACTTCCGGAGTTATCAACACAGTGTTGATAACATCATAACACATTTGTAATCAACATGATAATTTGTTAATAACTCAAAAGTAACTTTTAAATAACTTTAAATAACACCATTTATGCCCCGCATATCAGCCATAATCCTTTCATTTCTCATCGGCCTCACGGCCGCGGCCCAGAAGGCCGTGGTGGAGCGGATGGAGATGGATCCTTTCGATCTTTCAGGGAAAAAGTACCAGCGGCTCGACCTTAACGGCGACCCCTGCGCACTGGTCAAGGTGCAGGTAATCGCCGACGGAGTGCAGTTCTTCGGAAACGTGATTCCCGACGGCGCGGAGCAGCGCGTGGGGGAATACTGGGTCTACATGGTGGCCGGAAGCAAGGAACTGCGGGTGCAGTCGCCCGTTTTTCTCCCCCTTAAACTCTATTTCCCCGACTACGGCATAGCCTCCCTTGACCCCTCGCACACCTATGTGGTGACACTTTCGCTCCCTTTCCTCACCGCTACGGTCGAAAAGCCGCAAAACAAGCCGCATGAAAAGCCGAAAGAGACAGCCACCATCACGGTATCTCCTCCACTTGCGCAAGAAAACACGGTGACGGCACCCGCTGAGGAGGTTGACGCCGGCAGTGTCGCATCCGAAACAGCCGTCACCGACCGGCTATCCGAGAATTTCTCTTACAAATCTTTCACCAAGAAGAATAAATACGGCTACAAGGATAGAAACACCGGCAAGGTGGTGATAAAACCCGTTTACGATTTCGCCCAGCCGTTTTTCTTCAATGACATAAGCGGCAAAGCTCTGGCATACGTGTCGGTAGGCGGAAAATACGGCTACATCGATAAGGACGGCAACATGGTGATAGAGCCACAGTTCGACGGTGCCGACAGATTTGAGAACGGCCTTGCAAGGGTACTGATCGACGGAAAACGCGGCTTCATCGACAAAACAGGGCGCCTTGTGATTCCGACCCGTTATGACGATGCCGGCTCGTTCGGATATAAGGTGGGGCTGGCGCCGGTAAAACTCAAGGGGGAATGGATGATGATTGATAAAAGCGGCAACGTTGCCATTCCTCCTGCCGGTTACGAGAAAATGTTCAGTTTCTCCGAAGGTATAGCCAAAGTAAGAATCAACGGCAAATGCGGGTTTATAGACGAAAAAGGAAATCTCGTAATCCCCGCCGTTTATGACGAGGCTACGGATTTCCTTTCAGATATTTCATACGTCAGCCGTGACGGCCGCAGATTCTATATCGACAAGAGCGGCAACGAAGTGAAGCGCTGAAGCCGGATCAATGGCGCATACCGGGAGGAGGACCGCCGGGACCGTGACCCCATCTGCCCGAGGTGCGAGAGGCGGGTTCGTTCCCCTTGCCGAAGGTGTTGAACCTGTAGGTGAAAGAGAGCATGAAGTAGCGGGTGAGGGTGTTGTAGTCCGTATCGTCGATGTAGTTGGCGGTGACGTTGCGGCGCACCGTTTGCTTCTGCTGGAGGATGTCGTATACCTTGAGCTGCAGGGTAGCGGCCTGGTTGCGCAGGAACTGATAGGAGATAGAGGCGTTCCACATCCACTGGTTCTCGTTGAACCCTTCGGCATAACCCTGCGAGGCGGTGTAGTTGAGATCCGTGGCCAGCACTATGCCCAGGGGCGCGTACCATGTGGCGTTGAATCCCCCTCCGTAGTTATGGATTGTGCTCACCGGCACGTTGGGGAGGGAGTTGTGGGTGGTGTTCAGGCGGTAGAACGGACGCAACTCCAGCTCCAGAGAGTGCGGGCGGAAAGCCAGCGAGGGGGATTCGGCCAGCATCAGCGAGCCGGAATTGTTGCGAAGACCGTTGTTATAACCCACGTTGCGGTTGTACATCACGAAGATGTTGTTGTTGAACGTCCACATCTTGTTGTGGCCGAAGGGCTGCGAGAACATATTCATGATGCGGCCCGACCACACGCCGTTGACATTTTCGTAGGTTGTGGTGCGTCCGCCCGACTGCGAGTCGAAATCAGTGCGCGATATGATGGAGTTCTGGGTCATATCCACATCCATCATCACCATTATGGAGCGCTGCGATTCGGTGTGGAACGAGTTGTAGCGGAGCATCAGGTGGTGGTTGAACGAGGGGTTCAGCGCCGGGTTACCCACAACCACGTTTAGCGGGTTGGTATAGTCGGGCACGGGCTGCAGCTGCGTCATTGAAGGCTGCGACGAGCGCCCGCGGTAGAACATCATCATCGACGATACCTTCGAGAACTTGTAGCGGAAACGCAGGAACGGGGCGAAGTTCCATACCCACCGCTCGGGGATGGAGCGCTCGGAATGGCTGAGGTTGGTGGATTTCGACATCGACGGAATCAGCGAGATACCGGCATCGAGGTTGTAGGATGAACGCACCTGCTTGAAACCCACACGTATATTCTGCGAGAAGAAGTTGTTGCGGAAAGAGTTGGAGAGGGAATCGACATAGTGGCGCGGACCGAACACTATGTTGTCGAGATATTCAGGTCCGTCGGGAAGGGTGGCGATAGCCTTGTCCACGTTTCGGTCGGCGTTGTTCCAGTTGTAGCGCACGTTGTAGCTGAAAGTAAGGAAACGGCCATTCTTCACATTACCGAGAGGCTCGGTCCAGCTCAGGCGCGCCATCGCCGAGTTGGTCCATGTATGCGAGTTGGTGTACTGGTCGTAGGTGTCGATCGAATCGTTTCCGGCCTGGTTGAGCAGGCGGTAGAACACGTTGTGCGAGAAAGCGTCCTCACGTTCGCGCACGTTGCTCATGCGGTAGTTTGCCATCACGGAGAAGGAACGGCCGCGGTGCGAGGCGAAGTTGTGGGTATAGATCAGTCGCGCCCCGGCTTCCCAGGAGGTGCCGTGCGATGAGGAGCGGTTATAGGACCGGTTCACCATCGGCAGGCCGGGAGCCCCGGCCTGAAGGGTATCGGCGCTCCATGAACGGGAGTCGTTCTGGTTGAACGAGAAGTTGGGACGGAAGTCGAATGTATTGAACGAGTCGGGCTTCCATTCCACACGAAAGTCGGCGCGCACGTTGTGGCCGCGATCGTTAGCCTCTTTGTAGGAGTTCTCGTAAGAAGCTGAGTCAGGGAAGATGTACTGGCGGCGCTGGCGGGTATAGGTGTCGCGGTCGGTATGGGAATACATCACGTCGCCCCCCACGCGAAATATCTCCTCTTTCCCCACGGAGAAGTTCACGCCGAAGTTCTGCGAGTTGTTGATACCCTGGTCGCCTCCGAAGCGGCGGAAACGCGAGCCGTTGCCGTCGGTAAAACCTAATTCGTTGGTGTTGTTGGCGTTGCCGATGAAAGTAATCTGGTTGCCGTTCCAGAAGCGGTTGATGTTGAAGGTGGCCTTGTAACGGTCGTCGGTGCCGTAGCCGGCCTCGGCCGTACCGAACCAGCCGTTCTGCATCCCCTTCTTCACGGTGAGGTTGATCACGGTCTCGTCCTCGCCGTCGTCTACGCCTGTGAGACGCGCCAGGTCACTCTTGCGGTCGACCACCTGGAGTTTGTCCACCATGTTCACCGGCAGGTTCTTGGATGCCACTTTGGGGTCGTCAGAGAAGAATTCCTTGCCGTCGATGAGGATTTTCGTCACCTCCTTGCCGTTGGCGGTGATCTTGCCGTCGGAGTCCACCTCCACGCCGGGCAGACGTTTTAGCAGATCCTCCACCACGGCGTTGGGCTGTGTCTTGTAGGTGTCGGCGTTGTATTCTATGGTGTCCTGCATCACCTTGATGGGGGTTTTCACACCTATCACGGTGGTTTCCTTCAGCATCACCGAGCCTTCGCCGAGACGGAGGGTATCGGTGCGCAGGTTTGCCCCGGCCACGCGCACGTCGCGTGTGGCGCGGTCATAGCCCACGTATGTGGCCTCGAGAATATATTTGCCGGAGTTGACGCCGGCGATTGAGAATTTGCCGTCGGCATCGGTGATGCCACCCTTTACAAACGCGCTGTCGGAAGAAGCGAGCACACGGACGGTAGCTCCGGGGAGAGGCTCGGAGTAACTGTCGGCTACGACACCTGAGATATTATAGGCCCATGCAGCGGCTCCCGCCACCAAGGCGGAAACAAGCAGGGCTGACGGGCGTGATACTGAGATATTCATTGCAGAGCTTTGAAACAGTTGAACGGTTTACACAACATGCCGTTTCGAATGTAGGGACGCTCCGCGGAGCGTCTGCATAACATACCGAGTGTAATTTTCCGGACGCTCCGTGGAGCGTCCCTACATTCAAACAATTATGATTTAAGCAACACTCTTATAGAGCCGTCAACAGATGAAACGTTTAATGCCAATTCCACGGTAATGGCTGAACGGGGAAATTTTATCCACTATCAGTACACCGTTAACATAATTTTATTTTTCACCCACCACACGCACTATCGTCAGCGGCTGCACCGGGTCGTTGGCGATAATCTGTATACGCGCATTGAGCAGTTCGGAAGGGAGAGCGGCCGGATCTATCGTCACGGTGACCGTGGCCTTTTTCCCTTTCTTTATCTTTGTGGCGGATACAGCCACATCTACCGCCGGATCAGGGGTATATACACGGCGTATCAGCAGGGGGGAGCGCCCGCGGTTCTCCACTGTGAATGTGCGGGTGAGCACCTCTTTTTCACCGGTGAGTTTCCCGAGATCGATGAGATCCGGCTCCACGGCTATCACCGGCGCCTGAGCCATCTGCGAGGGGGTGAGCATGGAGAAATCCTCCTCGAGTATGGCCGCCACATGGATGGTCTGCGCCATCCCGGTGGAAGGATCGGTAACGGTGAGCGAATCGGTGATCACGCCGTAAAGGTCTGTGGCCGCCGGGGTGAGGGTCATGGTGTAGATAACCTGTTCGCCTGGTGCCACCGTCTCGGCCGACGGGGTGGCGCGCATATACGCGGGCAATCCTGTGATCTCAGGCTTTATCTCCCCCTGCGAGGCGTTGTATATCTCCATGAAGCACGATTTGGCGCGACCTTTGAGCACGGAACCGAACATCAGTTTGTCGGACCGGAATTTCAGTGCCCCGGCCTGGACGGGATAACGCGACCGCAGGGTGTTCTGCGACCCTATCACCACTCCCGAGATGGTCAGCGTGTGCTGCGATCCGTCGCTGAGGGTGATCTTCACCGTCTTGGAAAAACGCCCCGGGCGCCCCACAGGGTTAAATGCCACCGTGATGTCGGCGGTATCGCCGGGAGCCACGGGGCTTTTCGTGTAGGAGGGTGTGGTGCAGCCGCAGGAGGCACGTGCCGAACGCACGGCCACATCCTCCGGGCCTTTGTTGACCATCCGGAAAACGCAGGTTACCTTGCCGTCGTCCTCATCGAAAGCCCCGAAATTATGCTCGGTTTCGAGCCAGCGTGTCTCACCGCGCATCCATGCCGGCGAAGCCGCCAACACCAGCAGAAGAACGGTTATCTTCCTGATTATAAACGGGAACTTCATTTGTTGGCCGGAATTACGAACCCTTTGATGGTGAGGGTCACTTTCTTATCTTTCCCCTTGATGTTGGTGCGCACGTAGGCGTTCTTGGAGAACTCGCCGGGGCGCTGACGGGGGGAATAGGTTATGGATACTTTGGCGCGTTTGCCGGGCGCTATCGGTTTCTCGGGGAATTTCGGAGTGGTGCAGCCGCACGAGGCCGACACGGTGACAATAACCAGCGGCTCCGTCCCGGTATTGGTGAAATAGAAGTCGTGGGTCACGTTGCCTCCGTTTTCGGGGATACGTCCGAAATCATACTGCACCTCCTCGAATTTTATACCCGGAGCGCCTTTGGCCTCCTTTTTCTTGGCCGTCGCCGGGACGAGGCAGATCAGCAAAGCTGTCAGCAGGGTCAGAATATATTTCATAAGTAACTGTTCAAAATTA
Source organism: uncultured Porphyromonadaceae bacterium (assembly GCA_900552325.1). Classification (GTDB taxonomy): domain Bacteria; phylum Bacteroidota; class Bacteroidia; order Bacteroidales; family Muribaculaceae; genus UBA7173. The sequence continues at coordinate 10,679 of URZG01000028.1, forward strand.
TTTTATATTAACCGGTCATCTTATTTCAATGTTTCTTCGGCAAAATTTTTGAATCTTTTCCTCTCTTCATCAGTCGTGTAGCTCGCTACACTCCTTCTTCATCAAGAAAAATCTTCTAAAAATTTTATCCGAACAAACATTAAAATAATTTCGACCAGTTACTTAACATTGATTTTTAATTGTCTTTTTTGCCGGCAAGCATACCGCAGGCGGCGCTGACATCCTCGCCTCGCGATGCGCGGATAGTGGCTGTGATGCCGTCATCGTTTAGCCTGTCACGGAACTCCTCCATTATCCTCTGCGAAGAGGGTAGCAGTTCGCTGCCGGGAATGGCGTGGAAACGGATCAGATTCACACGGCAGTCGAGACCGCGGAGCAGCCGGGTGAGGGCACGACCGTGACGCGCGTCGTCATTGACTCCCTTGAATAGTATATATTCGAAAGAGAGGCGCCGCTGATGCGAGAAATCGTACTGCCGCAGGATCTCCATCATCTCCGTTGCGGGAAGCGCCCCCTCGGCAGGCATCATCCCCTTTCGCTCGGCAGGGAAAGGGGAGTGGAGGGAGATGGCGATATGCACTTTGGTGAGATCCAGGAGCTGACGCAAAGTGCGGGCGTTGGCGCCCACGGAGGAGACAGTGATGCGCTTGGGGCTCCAGGCCATACCCCAGGGGGCGGTGAGAATCTCTATGGCGTCGAGCACGGCCGGGAGATTGTCGGTGGGCTCGCCCATCCCCATGAACACTATGTTGGTGAGCTTCTCTGCCTCGGGAACCGACAGTATCTGGTTGATGATCTGTGCGGCGGAGAGGGAGCCGTGGAATCCCTGGCGCCCCGTCATGCAGAAGGAGCAGTTCATCTTGCATCCGGCCTGCGACGACACGCAGAGGGTATAGCGGTCGCCGTCGGGTATCATCACCGTCTCCACATTGTGGCCTCCCACGCCGGGGAAGAGATATTTCACCGTGCCGTCGGCACTGCGCACACTTGAAATGGGTTTGTGCCGCCCGGTTTCATAGCCGTTCTCGGCGAGCCGCGCGCGGGTGTTCTTGGAGAGTTCGGTCATCTCATCGAGCGTCCTTACACGCCCCACATAGAGGCGTCGCGCCATCTGTTTGGCGGTAAAGGGGGGCATACCGTTCTCGGCGGCCACGCGGCGGAGACCGTCGAGAGTAAGTCCTATAAGGGGTTTCTTTTCTTCCATCTGATCAATGATTGAATGTTATGGGACGTGCCGCATGCACGTCGGAGACAATCTCACCGTGGCTCCACACACGCCGGCCGTTGACCCACGTCTGTTCCACGCTGAATTCAAGCTGCTTGCCTGCGTATGGAGTCCAGCCGCAACGGCTCAACACCATATCGTCGGTAACGGTATAGGGGGCGCAGGGTGCCACTACGGCCACATCGGCCCGGTAACCGGCACGGAGGAATCCACGCTCTTCTACACCGAAGAGCTGTGCCGGCGCGGCACACATGCGCTGTACCACGGTCTCATAGCTGAAATTCCCATCCTTGGCCAACTGGAGCATCACCGGGAGGGAAAACTGCACAGAGGGCATACCGGAAGTGGCCGTGAGGGCGTTCCCCGATTTCTGTGCGCGCAGATGCGGGGCATGGTCGGTGGCCACAACATCTATCAGGCCGTCACGCAGGGCCGTGAGGAGCGCCTGACGGTCCACCTCTTCCTTTATGGCGGGATTGCATTTGGTGAGTCCTCCGGTAGCCTCCACCGACTCGGCGGTAAACACAAGGTAATGGGGGCAGGTCTCACAGGTTATACGTTTGCCGCTGACCGGCCCGGGGGAGAAGAAACGCAGTTCGTCGACGGTGGAGATATGCATCACGTGGAGACGCGCTCCGGTTTCCATAGCGAGTCTAACCGCCTTCTCCGTGGCTTCGAAGCAGGCGCGGCGCGAGCGGAGTATATGGTGTTTCGCCAGGGGTATCTCATCGCCGTGAACCTTCTGCAGCATCGCGCGGTTGCGGCGTATCACCTCCTCGCTTTCAGCATGTACGGCGATCACACCGCGGAATTCGCGGAAGAGACGGCTCAGGGTGGCGTTGCGGTCGACGAGCATATCCCCTGTAGAAGAACCCATGAACACCTTTATACCCGGGATGGCGCAGGGATTCATGGCCAGCAGTTCGTCGGCATTGGAGTTGGTGGCTCCGGGGAAGAAAGCGTAGTTGGCCACCGACACCTCGGCGGCACGGCGCATCTTCTCCTCCCACGCCTCGCGGGTGGTGGTCTGTGGCTTTGTGTTGGGCATATCGAAGAAAGAGGTGACGCCTCCGGCTACTGCGGCGCGGCTTTCGGTGGCCATATCCCCCTTCTCGGTCAGTCCCGGATCGCGGAAATGCACGTGTTCGTCGATCGCGCCGGGGAGCACCATCCGTCCCGAGCAGTCCGTTATATCATATTCACTTTCAGGATAAAGGTCACAGTTCAGGGGGCCGCGGAGCACCTCCGCGATCCGCTCGCCGTCAATTACCACCGAACCGATGAACGAATCATCGCCGGTGTAGACCATACCTCCTGCAAGAATTATTTTTTTCATTTCCAAATCTGTAGGGACGCTCCAAGGAGCGTCCGAAAAAAATACCGGAATAAGAGACCATTTGCCGCCAGGATGTATCAAAAATGCCTAAAACGGCTTTTGCTGTAGGGACGCTCCATGGAGCGTCCGAAAAATTACCTGCTAATCACGGTCTGTCCGCGGACGCTCCACGGAGCGTCCCTACAAGGCCACCACCCGGATGGCCACTCTCGCCTCTCGCCTCTCGCCTCTAACCTTTCTTCTGCGGGAACTTACGGCCCCACGAGGAGGTTTTGAGCTTTATGACGCCGAAGAGAGCCTCGCCGAAAATGCCGGACGACATTTTGGAGGTGCCGAGAACCCTGTTGA
>URZG01000029.1 GCA_900552325.1 uncultured Porphyromonadaceae bacterium
ACACCCAAATATACACCCAATTATTGAGATAGCAAAAGACATTTAGAAACATTTACTTTTACTCTATATTGTAATTTACACTTGATTATCAGTCGTTTGCAGTTTTATGATATTCTGTGAAAGTATAAGTTCGAGAGCCTCTCTTTCCGCCATAAGGCACCCCCCGTCGGCAAAAAGTCGGCGGGATTTTTTATATCCAAATCCCGTCAAAGACTATTCACACCTGATTACCGGAGCCTTGCCAGAATATTTTCGGGATTCTGATGCATCTGACTGAATGCAACAATTTTCTTTCCAAGATCCTTGATTGAACCTCCGATGAAATAAACCGTATCGTCTATTATCAGGAACCGGTCATGCACATTCGAGCAATGTCTTACTTCAATCCGGGGATATTGGGCGTTATGACGGCGCAGATCATTTGTGATTTGAGAATGACGTGGATCAGTATAGATTGTCGCTGACACGCTTTCCCCGCGCTTTGTCAAAACTTTCAGAATCCGGTCATCAACATAGTTGTCTATAAGAACGATTCTCCTCGCGGCCTTCCTGATTAAATCGGATATGAGCGAATAAGCGTCGAAAATCTGCCCTTCAAAGAAAAATCCCTCTATCGGTTCGGAATCCTTGTCATCAAGGCGCGTCAATATCTCATCAATTCTCCTGTCAGTATCGGAAAGATGTTTCTGCACAAGCAACTGATGATACTCAACGGCCTCAAGGCGCTGAAAAACATGAGCATTACTCATCAGGAAACTACGCATCGATGTAAAAGCCCGCATAATACGGATGTTGACCTCAATAGCTGTCTCAGATCTCAATACGCTGCTTAACATCGCTACCCCGTTCTCCGTGAAAGCAAACGGCATATACTTTAAATTCTGGCCCCGGCCTGTGTTCAAGGTCGCAATTTGCGACCTTGAACATTCCTCCTTTGTCAGTTCAAACATAAAATCTTCCGGAAATCTGTTTATGTTTCGTCGGACCTGCTCTTTAAGCCTTTTTGTCTCTACTCCATACAATCGCGCCAGATCGCTGTCAATCATCACTTGTTGACCGCGAATTACGTGAATCAAATTTTCAATCGGAAACAATGCGGCATTATTTCGGCTGTCAATCGGATCTGAAATGTTTTTATTTTCTGACTCTTCCATAGTTGTGGCCATTATAAATGCAAAGTTATAAAAAGCCAGCGGCAAATCAGGAGATTTCACAGGCTTTCGTAAACGATGGGTCCGAGGGGGGCTATCGACACAATAAAGAGGGGTGGGCGGACGTTATTTAAACGGTGCATAGCGCCGTTGACCCATTATGACTATATTCAAGGCTTTACATACCATTTTCGCATCGTGCTTCCGGAGCTGCAGAGCTGCCGGCATGGCTGCCGCAACGGTGGCCGCGCTGACGTTCGCGGCGGGAGTGCATGCGCTACCCGTGACCCATTATGCCGCCGACTCCCGTCTGGCATCCGGACAGTGGGTTAAGATCTCCGTCACCGACGACGGCATGCATGTCATCCCGGAGCAGACTCTCCGCTCGTGCGGATTCCGCGACTACGAGAAGGTGAAGGTCTACGGTTACGGCGGACGACGCCTCCCCGAAGTGATGGACGCCTCGACCTATATCGACGACCTGCCGCAGACCCCCTCGGTGTATGTGGCGGGACGCGGCATAATATTCTATGCCGAGGGTGTACAGACCGCCGAAACATCGACGGGGCAGTGGAAACGCCCGGCGATAAATCCTTTCAGCACCGTCGGCTACTACTTTCTCAGCGACAGCGGCGAAGAGCCGCGCCTCGCACCGGCCACAACCGGACGTCCCGGCGTGACACCGGCTCCCGACACCCGCAACCCGGGCAATGACGATGTGGCGCGTGGCTACTGGCACGGCGTGTGGCATAAGAGCGAACTCGTTTCCCCGGGCCAGTGCGGCCACCTCCTTGTCGGCGAGGATTTCAGATACACCCCCAAACGTGATTTCCGGCTTGACATGCCCGGAATGATGGCCGACACCGTGGCATACCTCGAGACCTCTTTCATGGCCAACGGCACACAGGCCACAACCGTCAGCTACTCCGTCAACGGCACCGCGCTCGAAGCGATATCGTCGGACCGCCTCTACGGCAACACCGACGAGCACACCCACGGCACGGAGTCGCTTTCGCGCCGCGAACTGCGCGACCTCAGCAAGGAACAGCTCACCGTAGGGGTAAGCTACTCCAGCGGCAGCACAGTGACGATGGCCAACCTGAACTACATCGCCGTCAACTATCTGCGCGCCCTCGACGCCAAAGCCCTGGCCGGCAAGCCGTTCACCCTCGACAGCGACCGCCGCAAAGTAATGCTCGCCGGAGCTGACGCCGAAACGGTGGTATGGGATGTGACCGACCCGCCCGCGTCGACGCCTCCCTCTCTTCCGGCACCCTCAGCTGGACTTCCGACTATTACTCCTCGCGCACCTACGCCGCCTGGACTCCGCAGATGACCCTCCCCTCCCCCTCGGTTGTTGGCAGTGTCGGCGCACAGAACCTCCATGCGCTGCCGAGCACCGACATGGTGATAATCACCCTACCCGACTGGCGCGACCAGGCCGAACGCCTCGCCGAATTCCACCGTCGTCCCGGCCCCGACTCGCTGAGCGTGACCGTGCTCACCCCCGATGCGATCTACAACGAGTTCTCCTCGGGGCAGCCCGACGTGATGGCGTTCCGCAAATTCTTCAAGATGATGTACGACCGCGGGGCGGAGACCGGCCACCCGCTGCGCTACGCCATAATCATGAGCCGCGTGACATTCGACAACCGACGCCTGACCACGCAGATCAAAGGACTCGGCTACCCCACAATGCCCGCATGGTTTACCGACGCCGGACTTAGCGACAACTCGGCCTACACCACCGACGACGTGATGGCCTTCCTCGAGGACGGCTCCGGACGCGACAAAGGGCGCGACCGCATCTCCATCGCCATAGGGCGTCTCCCCGTGACCTCACAGTCCGGCGCCCGCGACGCCGTCGACAAGATCATCAACTACTCCACCTCGTCGCCCAAAGGGAACTGGCGCAACCACGTGATGTTCCTCGCCGACGACCAGGACGGCAACATACACTCCCAGCAGAGCGAGCGGCAGCAGCGCTACATGAAGGCCTCCGACGGCGGTTCCGAACTTTTCTATAAGAAAGTGTACGTGGATCAGTACGACCTCATCTCCAACCAGTGCGTGCAGGGGCGCGCCGACTTCTACCGCAACCTCGACGAAGGGGTGATGTGGTGGAGCTATATCGGCCATGCCTCCCCCACGGCCCTCACCGCCGAAGGGATCGTGACCTACACCGACCTCAACGGCCTGTACATGCGCCACTGGCCCGTGATCTACGCCGCCACCTGTAACTTCCTGCGCTGGGATGCCCCCGACATCTCCGGCGCCGAGCTGCTCTTCTTCAACCCCAACGGAGGTGTGTCGGCGGCAATATCCGCCACCCGCCCGGTATATATCTCCGACAACGGATACCTCTCCGACGCCATCGGCCGCAATGCGTTCGAACGCGGCGCCGACGGACGTTTCCGCACTATAGGCGAGATCTACACCGGAGCGAAAAACAACTTCCTGGTCAACGGCGCCGTGGCCTCCAACACCAACAAACTGCGCTACGTGCTGCTGGGCGATCCGGCCATGCGTCTCGCCATACCCTCGGCGAGAGTGGTGCTCGACACCGTCAACGACGCGCCTTTCGTAGGTCTTGACGATGATCCCGACGAGCCCACCACCCTCATGGCACGTCAGAAAGTCACCATCACGGGACACATCGAGAATCCCGCCGGCGAACTGATGACCGGATTCAACGGGCGCCTCAACTCCACCCTCTACGACGCCGAGACCTCCTACACCACCCAGGGACACGGCGGCTCCGACCCGCAGACCTATGACCAGCAGGGAGGACGCCTGTTCATCGGCACCGACTCGGTAGCCGGCGGACGATTCACAATCAACATCACCATGCCGGCCGAGGTTGCCGACAACTACCGCGCGGCGGCCCTCAACCTTTTCGCCTCGGCCGACGACGGCACCGAGGCCACCGGAGTCAACCGCTCGTTCGTGGTCTACGGCATGGATCCCGACGCCGAACCCGACGATGTGCCCCCCTCCATCGACGCCTGCTACCTCAACCATCCCACTTTCCGCAACGGCAACACCGTCAATCCCTCGCCGATGCTGATCGCTACCGTCACCGACGACCGCGCAATCAATCTCTCCACCGCCGGTATCGGCCACCAGATGCTTCTAACCCTTGACGAAGGCGCCACACAATATACCGACGTGGCACTCTACTACACCCCCCTGGCCGACGGCACTCCCGGCGGCACGATAGCCTACCCGCTTGAGAACCTCAACGAAGGGGAGCACACACTCCGCTTGCGCGTGTGGGATACCGGCCCGAATTCAGCCGAGGCCACCCTGTCGTTCCGTGTGGCCAAAGAGGTGGCGCCGGTTATCTACGATGTGTACACCGACACCAACCCGGCATCGGTTCAGGCCAACTTCTACGTGTCGCACGACCGGCCGGACCGGCAGCTGAACGTCACCATCGAGGTGTTCGACCTCATGGGACGACGCGTGTGGGAGGGTAGCCAGACCGCCCGCAGCGAGATGTTCTCCTCCGTGCCCCTGGTGTGGAACCTCACCGACGGGGCCGGGCGCCGGGTGCAGCGCGGCATCTACCTCTACCGCGCCACCGTCTCCGACGACACTTCGGGCGACAAGACGGCCACCGCGACACGCAAGCTCGCCGTCACCGCCGAATAACCTGTTGACAGCCACCATGTAGCCTCATGCAACCGATCGCGGCGACATCCTCGCAGACTTCCACGGCCATCCCGGTGCTTTTGCGCCGGGGTGGCTGCCTGCTTATGTTGGCCGTGGCGGTAGCCGCTCCTTTCGCCGGCGTGGAACTCGGCGCCCTCGACCCCTGCGACGAAAGCTACCAGACCCTGTGCGTGGCCTCGTATTCCTCGCAGCCGGCCGCACCGGCCACTTTCGCCGCCGGGAACCTGTGGCAAAATCTGTTCGGGCATGAGGCGCTGACGCTCCGCTACTTGGGAGCATTGTGTGTAGTAGCTTCCATCGCCATAGGAGCGCTTTGGTTCTACCTCAGGCGCGGAAACGCCCTGCAGGCATGCGCCCTGATGCTGACGGCGTCGCTCACCGCCACCCCCGCGATCTTCAGAATCTATAACTGGGATACCGGCGCCTATCCTGCAGAAGCACTCGCACTGGTATGCGCGCTCGCACTGTGGCAGAGACCGCGGATGTGGAAGAGCGCACTCCTCGGGGCGCTCTGTGCGTGGCTGTTTCTTTGCCGTATACAGCTTATTGTCTGCCTCCCGCTCACCCTGTGGCTGGCGTGTGCCGCACTCCGCCGCGACAGATTGAAATGCGCGGCAGTAACCCTCGGCGCTTTCTGCCTCGCATGGCTCGCGTTATCCGTGCTGATTTTCGGAACCCCATGCGGCCACATCGAGGCAATCGCCTCGGGCAACTTCATAACCGGCCACACCCCTGCATCATGGCGGTATATTCTATGGCGCGCATGGGCTGATGCCCTTGATCTGCCGCTGGCATGGCTCCCCCTCAGCGCCGCGATCTGTTGCGGCATCGTATGGCAAAAATATACACCACATTGTGTCCGGCTCCGCATTTTCCTCTGCGCGGTGTTGAGCGGATGGATTTTCCTGGTAGCGGCGGTCTCCGTATCGTTCTACGACGGGATAATCTTTGCCGCCGATCTGCCATTGTTCATCGCCATAGCGCTGCTGCCGTGGTTGCTGCGCCGTCCTTACGTGCCGCGCGTGGCCATATTGATATGTGTCGTTTCGGTGCTGCTCACCGCCTTCGGGTCAGACGCCATCGCCGAGCGGTATTTCTCGTGTTATGCCCTCGCCCCACTGGTGGCGGCAGTGCTCCCCTCCATGGGACGCGGGGGCCGGCGTATGCTCTGGAGCATAGTGGTTTTCGCGGCTTTCGCCGGAGGATGCACCACCTTTATGCGTTACCGCGAAATGGCACGCATCAACACTCACCCGATGGACGGCTTCCCGCTGCAGAAAGGGCTTGCAGGCAGTGACAGGGATCTCATGTACTGGAGCGCCGTCAGCCATGAAATCGACATGCGCCGGGGGCGCCGTATAAAATTCGTGTGCCGCCATTACGGTCTGACACTCTCATACGGTGCGGAAATTTCTGACTGTAACGAACTTAACCGTTTTCACTTTTTCGACGGAGATCTCTCGCCTCTGTGCGACGGCACCGGAGCGCTTACCTACGACACATACATATTCACCCTCGCCAAACCTGAAAGCTATCCCCTGATGGTCAAGGAATTTAAAGAGGCCGGCTACACGCTCGCCCCCTCGACCGAGGCCTCGTGCAACGGCGAATATTTCATTCTTGAACTTCCTTCTGAAAATGACTGACAACCGTTTATACACCGACCGGAAGTACACTCTTCTCACCCTGCTGACCATCGCGGCGGGGTGCGTGGCCGGATTCTCCGGTGTGAACCTCGGCATGCCCGGTGCCGGCGACGAAAGCTACCAGGCTCTCTGTGTGGCCGACTACCGCAACAATCCGCTGGGTATGCTCGCTTTCTATATCGGGCACCTCTGGCAACAGCTCACCGGCGAGACTATACTCTCCCTGCGCTGCCTGGCATCCGTCAGCACAGTGCTTGCCGTGGGGGTCGGATCCGTGTATCTCTACCGCCGTACCGGGAAAGCCCTCATGTCGGCCGGCGTGTTCGCCATCTGCTTGATCGTGGTGCGGGCGTCGGCGTTCCAGCTTTACAACTGGGACAGCGGCTCCTACCTGTTCGATGCCGTGGCGTTGGTAGCCGTGGCATCGTTTCTGCGCGGAGGGGACCCCCGCAAAGTTTTCATCGCAGCTGTGGCGGCGGCCTGCATGGCCCTGGCACGGGTGCCATCGGCGGTCTTCATCCCGATTATTTTCGGTTTCGTATGGGCCGGGTGCCGTCGCCACGGCTTCAGTACCCGAGACACAGCTCTCACACTTGCCGCATATACCGTGACCGTGATTGCCTCCACCCTCCTTCTTACTACACTGATGTGCGGATCGCCCGCGGAATATATCGCCTCTTTCCGGCCTGAGAACCTGGTGGGAGGCCACTCTCCGGCCGATCTGCCCGAATGGATAAAACGTATCGGCGAACTCGGTTACAACCAGCTGGTATGGATCACACCCTCGGCGGCCGCGCTGATGGCGGCACTCTTTTTCAGCCGCATGCGTTCGGGCTACCGGTGGCTACGCGCCGTCGTTATCCCGGTGCTGATGGCGCTTGCCGCCGTAATTTACCGCCATCGCGAGGCATGGTGCTATTTTGAATGGAACTCCCTGGGAGCCGACCTCCCGCTGCTGTTCTTCATGCTGCTGCTGTTTCCGGCGTGGAATCTCACTCACGCGAAACGGCTTAACACCCCGCGTCTCGAACTATGGTGGTGCGCCGCCATGGCGGTGATGATGTCGTTCGGATCCGACACCTTCTTCGAACGGATGTGCGGAGGTTTTGTACTGCCGGTTATTATAGCGGCCGGTTGGCCGGCCGCTATAACATCCCATGGGATGTTCCGGCTGGTCAGAAATGTCCTGCTGGTGTCGCTGGCCGTTTTCGGGACTGTCGTCGCCGAACAATGGGTGATGAAAGCCCGGATCGACACCATAGTCCCTCCGGCGAGATACGCACCTTTGCGCGGATTAAGGATCTCCCCCTACGCGCTGAACTGGCTTGAAGTCAACGAAGCCGCCGTCAACAGCGCCCGCACCCTGGGCATGCGCTACGTGACATGCGTGAACCGCTTCATCCCCCAGCTGGTCTTCGGCCGCGACAACGGGCCGCGCCTGTCGATTTTCCATATCGACACCGTCGATCCCTCCATCTGGCCTCCCGAGCAGAACCTGGCCATCGACTCCGCCAGTATGGTCATATTCAACGGCGGTCCCACCCCAAGTCACCTCATGTTCGACCATCTGCGTGCTTTAGGGTTCTCAGAGGTAGCCTCCCGTTGCGGCGTTCAGATTTTCGTTCGCTCCAACCCAAATACAAGCGGGGATATAAACATCGAACAAACTTCACCTGCTGATCATTGAATAGATATGGATATTCGTAAGATACTGATTGTTTTGCTGGCCGTGGTTGCGCCGGCGATGATACGCGCGGTCACCCCGGAGGAGGTTGATAACGTGCATGCGCGCGACGCGCGGCGATATGTCAGCGATATGGCGGGAGTGCTCTCGCCGCAGGCGCTGGCCCGGGCGGACTCTATCCTCGGGGATATACGCCGGCAGACTTCGGCCGAGGCGGTGATGGTGATCGTCGACGATCTCTCAGGCGAGGATATCGACGACTGGGCCACGGAGCTGTTTTCTCTATGGGGCATCGGGAAAAAGGACCGTGACAACGGTGTGCTTCTGGTCACTTCAGTCAATGACCGCGAAAACGTGATCCGTACGGGGTACGGCGCCGAACCGGTGCTACCCGATGTGGTGTGCTGGAATATTATCGACAAGAAGATGAATCCCCGTTTCCGCGAAGGGGACTTCGACGCCGGTGTGCTCGACGCGCTGCAGGCTGTAAACGCCTCCATGACGTCGGAGGAGGCACGCGCCGAACTTGCCTCCTCGCAGCCCGACGGCGCCGCCGCTGACGATGCGGGAGAACTTTTCAAGGGGTATCTGGCGCTCGGCGCGATCTGTTCGCTGGGACTTCTGCTGCTTGTGATATACCTTTGGTCTACGACGGGCAAACTCCCCGTGGCCGAAGCCTACCGTAAATGGGACCGCTGGAAGCTCCCCGCCGTAATGGTGACTGTGCTTTTCATCGGAATACCGCTCCCCTGGCTGATCGTGATGCTGCTGCGGATGCGTCACATCCGTCTGCAACGCCATCCGTGCCCCAACTGCGGCACGAGGATGCACCGCCTCGACGAAGAGACCGACAACGAGTATCTCACCCCGTCGCAGGACCTCGAGGAGCAACTTAAATCCGTAGACTACGATGTATGGCTCTGCCCCAAATGCAACGAACGCGATATCATCCCCTACGTCAACCCACTATCATCGTACAAGGTATGCCCCGCCTGCGGCACCCGCGCCGAACAGATGGTGGCTGACCGCGTGGTACGTCAGCCGTCAGAATTGCACGAGGGGCTGGCAGTCAGGGATTTCCGTTGCGCCAACTGCGGCCACACACGTGCCGTGCAAACCACGCTGCCGAAACTGCCGCCTGTAATCATCGGTGGCTTCGGCGGACACGGAGGAGGTGGTGGCGGAGGCTTCTCCGGCGGTTCCTTCGGGGGCGGTATGACCGGCGGTGGAGGAGGCCGCGGCGGCTGGTGACACTCCGGGCGCGATCATCCGCAAATGACCCTTACCTGCATCGCATTACGCACGATAAAATATTCCGACCGGGCATCCATTCTCAGCGTCTACACCGCCGAGCGGGGTCACATGTCGCTGGCCGTACCTGCCGGAAAAGGTAAAAGTGCCGCACGTTTCAGAGCGCTCACCATGCCTATGGCCGTGTTCGAGTGTCAGACGGACGCGCGACCGGGGCGCGATATTGTCAATGCCCGCGATGTGCGCGGCATTATCCTCCCCCCTTCCGGCTCGCCGATAGCCACAGTCGTGGCACTTTTCCTGGCCGATTTCCTGGGCGCCCTCCTGCGCGAGCCACAGGCCGATGCCCCCCTGTTCGCCTTTCTGCTTCACGGGGCCGAGGCTCTCGCGGCTTGTGCGCTCCCCGGAGAGGGAGGGGTACGCGCGGCGAGACGGCTCCCCAATTTCCACATCGCGTTCATGATGCGGCTTCAGAGATTCATGGGAATAGAACCCGACTGGGGCACATACAGCCCCGGAGCCGTATTCGATATGGCGGCGGGGGTGTTCCGCACCCTGCCGCCGCCACACCCGCGCTATCTGAACCCCGACGAATCGGCCGCCGCCCGTAGCCTCAGCCGCATGACTATGGCCAACTGCCATCGTTTCAGCTTCTCACGCTTCGACCGCAACCGTATCCTCGACGGGCTGCTGAGCTACTACCGGCTCCATTTCCCCACCCTCGGGCCGTTACCCTCCACCGACATCCTGCGTCAGCTCTTCTCCTGACAAGTAACTGGTCGAAATTATTTTAATGTTTATTCGGATAAAATTTTTAGAAGATTTTTCTCGTTATCGCGAAGCGCTTTGGACGGAGGTCCAAAGATCAAGAAGGAGTGTAGTGAGCTACACGACTGATGAAGAGAGGAAAAGATTCAAAAATTTTGCCGAAAAAACATTGAAATAAAAAGACCGGTTAATATAAAATAATTTTGAACAGTTACTTAACCCTCCGCGGTCAGCCTTTGGCGGCCTTTGCGGTCACGGCGTCGGCCTGGCGGATAGCCACATGGCGGATCTTGCCGGAGATCGTCTTGGGGAGTTCCTTTACGAACTCTATGATGCGGGGATATTTGTAGGGTGCGGTGATGCGTTTTACGTGGTTCTGGATCTCCTTGACAAGATCGGAGCCGGCGCGCGACAGATAATCCTTGGCCAGGACGATGGTGGCTTTTACTACCTGACCGCGTACCTCGTCGGGCACGGCAGTGACGGCACACTCCACCACGGCGGGATGCGTGAGGCACGCGCTCTCCACCTCGAACGGCCCGATGCGGTAGCCCGACGACTTGATCACGTCGTCCTTGCGGCCCACGAACCAGAAGTAGCCGTCCTCGTCGCGCCATGCGATGTCGCCGGTATGATAATAACCGTCGTGCCAGGCCATTGCGGTCAGTTCGGGATCATCAAGATACTCCTTGAAAAGTCCGGCCGGCTTGGGGCCGTTCTCAGGCACACGGATCACGATCTCTCCCTCTTCGCCGGGAGCCACCTCCTCCATGCGGTTGTTCATCACCTTGATATCGTACTGTGGATTGGGAAGTCCCATCGAACCGGCACGCGGCTCCATCCAGGGGAAGGTACCCACGGTGAGTGTTGTCTCCGTCTGTCCGAACCCTTCGCGGAGCGGAATCCCCGTGATCTCTTTCCATCTGTCGGCGACCGAGGGGTTGAGAGCTTCTCCGGCGGTCGTGCACCACTCGAGAGCCGAGAGGTCGTAGCTCTCCATATCCTCGCGTATGAGGAAACGGTAGACCGTAGGAGGGGCGCAGAACGACGTTACCCGGTAGCGCTCCATCTGCCGCAGAAGGTCGGAGGGGACGAACTTGCCGAAATCATAGACGAACACCTCGGCCCCTGCCAGCCACTGGCCGTAGAGTTTACCCCATACAGCCTTGCCCCATCCGGTGTCGGCCACCGTGAGATGGCGCGATCCCGGATGGAGATTGTGCCAGTAGGACGCGGTGACGATATGCCCCAGTGGATAAGTGAAATCGTGCGCCACCATCTTAGGTTCGCCGGAAGTACCCGAAGTGAAGTAGAGAAGCATGGTGTCGGAATTGTCGTTGGCCGGCTGCGGACGCCGGAATTCGGGCGCCTTTTCCACCGAACGGTCAAGGTCGAGCCATCCGCGCGGCACAACAGGGCCGGTGGACACCAGCCATTTCACCGACTGGCACCGCGGCAGGGCGGTGCTGACGTGCGACACTATATCTTCGTCGCCGGCGGCTACGATCATCTTTATATCGGCCTTCTGGCAACGGTAGACAATATCCTTGGGGGTAAGGAGATGCGTGGCCGGGATGGCCACGGCGCCGAGTTTATGTAGAGCCATCATCGACGTCCAGAACTGCCAGTGGCGTTTGAGAATCAGCATCACACGGTCACCGCGTCCTATACCGAGACTCTGGAAAAACGCCGCCGTACGGTCCGACAGCTCCGATATTTCGGCGAATGTGAACCTGCGCTCAGCGCCGTTCTCGTCAGTCCACAGCAGCGCCGGACGATCAGGTTCGTCGGCCGCCATGCGGTCTACGACGTCGTATGCGAAGTTAAACCGCTGGGGAACGACGATATGCAGATTCTTACAGAAATCATCATAAGAATTGAACTGTGTCTGTGTCAAGTACCTTTCAATCATAGTGGAAACGCATTAAGTCCGTCGGAATATGGAGATTGGATCAATACCGGATGCCGCGGACCGGCCTCCGGGGGTCTGTGCCCGTCGGACATGTAATAACCTAAACAGCAGCTTCTTCTTCAAAAGCCTAAACCTAAAACGTCCGCAATTTATAAAAAGATTTCCAAACCCCCACCGTTATGACAAACTTTAATTTTCAGCACATACCGCGTTAACAGGTGTTAATTTGTGCAATCACCGGAATATTAAAGTTTTTTCGTAACTTTGCGAGGATATGGAAAAGAGGAAGATATGCATCGTGACTTCGGCGAGAGCCGACTGGGGACTGCTACAGCCGGTGGCGGCCGAACTGCGACGCGCACCGCAGGTGGAGCTGCAGATCGTGGCCACCAACATGCACCTGATGCCGGCGTACGGCATGACCGTCAACGAGATCGAGGCCGACGGCTTCACCGTGAGCGAACGCGTGCCGATGGATGCCGCCGGCGACTCCCCTCTTGACAAAGCCCTGGCCACCTCGCGCTGCATGGCCGGAATGGCCGATGCGTTCGGACGTCTGCGCCCCGATATCATACTCCTGTTAGGCGACCGCTACGAGATGCTGGCAGTGGCCTCTGCGGCAACGATAACGGGGATTCCCATCGCCCATATTTCGGGGGGCGAGATCACCGAGGGCGCCATAGACGACAACATCCGTCACGCCCTCACCAAACTCTCCTCGCTCCATTTCACAGCCACGGAGCCTTATCGCCGCCGGGTTATACAGATGGGCGAGGATCCGTCGAGAGTATGGAACGCCGGCGCGCCCGGAGTCTACAATATAGCCCATACCCCGCTGATGCCTAAGGAAGAACTGGAAGCATCGGTCGGTATGCCGCTTGACCGCGACACTCTCCTGATAACACTTCATCCCGTAACCCGCGACACGGAGCCTGTGGCCGTGCGCTGCTCGGCCCTGCTGGAAGCGCTCGACAGCTTCCCCTCCTCGCGGGTTCTTTTCACATATCCCAACAACGATGCCGACGGCTCAGTGATCATCAGCATGATAGAAGATTATGTGAGCCGCAACCCGGGCCGGGCGAAAGCCGTGGCGTCGCTCGGCAGGGTCCGTTATCTCTCGGCCTTGAAATATGTCGGCGCGGTGGTCGGCAACTCCTCGTCGGGTGTGGTCGAGGTACCGTCGGCCGGAATCCCTACGGTAGACATCGGCCCGCGGCAGCATGGCCGCATCGCCGCCGAATCGGTGATACACTGCGCCGAAGACGCCCGCTCCATCGCCGGAGCCATCGCCCGGGGCATCCCCGTCTATGAGCGGGCGCAGGCATGGGGCGCGCTGATGCGGCGGTACAAGAACGCCCTGTGCGTCTCCGGCACTCACGGCAAAACCACCACCACCTCCATGTGTACTCACATCTTCATGGCGGCCGAGCAGGATCCCACCGTCATGATCGGCGGCACGCTGCCCCTGCTGCACTCCGGCTACCGGGTGGGACA
>URZG01000030.1 GCA_900552325.1 uncultured Porphyromonadaceae bacterium
CAGCGGGATTACCGCATCTTTGAGGAGTTCGCCTTCTTCATGATTGCCGAGGCCCAAAGGCGGCGGATACAGAAAATCTTCGAACTTGAGGGTCATGTCTACGCCTTTGATTCAACTACGATCGACCTCTGTCTGTCGGTGTTTGAGTGGGCGAAATTCCGCAAGCATAAGGGTGGCATCAAGATGCACACGCTTTATGATGTTGAGGCACAAGAGCCTGCTTTCGTGCATATTACCCAAGCTAAAGTACATGATTCAAAGGCTATGCCTGAGATTCCGTATGAGAAAGGAGCCCACTATATCTTCGATCGTGGATATAACGATTTTGAAAATCTTTACACGATAAACCGCATAGAGGCTTTCTTTGTCGTCAGGGCGAAAACCAATGTCAGGTTCAAGCCTGTGACTTGGCAACGGAGGCTCCCTGAGAACGTGGTTTCCGATGCAATCGGTTGCTTCACGGTTTATAAAAGCGCGAAGGATTACCCGGAGAAACTGCGGAAAGTGGTCTGCATCGATCCGGAAGACGGTACCAGATACATCTTCCTGACCAACAATCTGACGGCCTCATCCGAGACAATCGCAGAATTATACCGCAATCGATGGAGCGTGGAACTGTTCTTCAAATGGATCAAACAGCACCTGCGAATCAAGAAGTTCTGGGGAACGTCGGAGAATGCAGTCCGCATCCAAATCTATTGTGCCATAATTACTTATTGCCTTGTGGCAATAGTGCAGCACGATATGAAACTGGAGCGAAGCATCTATGAAGTCCTTCAGATTCTCGGAATCTCGCTGACCGACAAAACCTGTTTGCGAGACCTCTTCGACAAATCGAATTTCAAAAGTGTCAATGTTCTCTATGATTCAAGTGAACCGAATTTATTTAATTTTTAACCCTGTCCATTTTTTAGTGGACAGTAGTGTCATGCCAAAGGAAATGTTGTAAGTGATAGGTTTGTAAAATCAGGTCCCGCCGCTCCCGGCGGGGATCCGTGCCACAAATTTTTTCCGCACCAACACGCCCCGTGAAAAACAATTTTTATCCCTGCGCCATCAACGATGATATTTTCATTTATCTTTCCCTTTATTCTTGGCTTTGGCATTGAGGGCTTTGATGGTATCGAGATAGGCACGTTCTACGGGGGAGATCTCGCGTACCTGAAATTTACGGTATTCCTCGCGAGCCTTGTCCATCGCCTGCTGATGGCTGACCGAACCGGGACCGTGGAGAAGAGATTCACCGGTTGATGAGAGTATTGTATCGAGTTGCCGCACATAGTCGTCCATGTGCATCGGGCGGTGTTTCATTGCCTGAATCTCGGCAAAGTCGAAGTATCCGGAAACAAGGTTGTTGAGAATCTTCAGTTCATTATCGCTAAGATAATTTTTGGCAATCTGAGCATCGCGCAGCGTGGGATAATCACCTTTGAACGATGTCAGCCCCATCATCGGAGCATCTGCATCGGCTCTATTGAAAATCACCTCGGCGGCAGTATTGCCATGCGCGGCGAAATGGAGCTTATTCTGCACAATCTTGAAAAACTCAACCGAAATCTCCGAACGAGGGTCATAGTCGACAGCCGTGGCATACAGATCGAGGACCTGACGATACATTACTTTCTCCGACGAACGGATATCGCGTATACGATCAAGCAATTCGCGCCAGTAAGAACCACCTCCGTTACCTTTCAGACGCTCGTCATCCATAGTAAACCCCTTGATGATGTACTCTTTCAACCGCTCCGTGGCCCACCGTCTGAAATGTGTTGCAATCACTGACCGGATACGGTATCCCAACGAGATAATCATATCGAGATTATAATAGGTCACGTTATAGGATTTGCCATCAGCGGCAGTTGTTCGGAATTTCCGAACAACTGCCTCCTCATCAAGCTCGCCATCCTCAAATATATGCTTAATATGCTCACTTACATTAGCCTTGCTTGTATTGTAAAGGTCGCAAAGCTGTTGCTGTGAAAGCCATACGGTTTCGCCGGTGAATTTCACATCAATGTGAGTCTCTCCGTCCTCGCTCTGATAGATTATTATTTCATTGTTATCTTCTGCCATTATACCAGCGCATGATAGTGAATCATTTGCGAATTTACGAAATTACAGGCTAATAAACAAATTCTTACGGGTAATTACCCGCAATATCCGGCTTATGACGGGATCACGGCTGCTGTATTCGTTGTGAGCATCAAGGGCAGCCCTTGATTTTTATTCTGCCAGTGTAAAAATCTCAAGATTTTTATCTACATTTGTGACTGTAAGGCAACCGCCGACCGATCAAGACACAAAACAATCCACAACCCGCCATCCCACCACAGTCCGCCTATGGATAAAGAGCAATCGGCAAATCTTCTCGACAAGGCCGCCCGGATATGCATAACAAAACATTCCGGCCAACGCGACAAAATGGGCCGCGCCTATTTTCAACATCCCATGCGGGTGGCCATGCGTTGCGCCACTGACGAGCAGAAAATGGTCGCCCTTCTTCATGATGTGATCGAGGACTGCGGCGTCACCGCTGACGAACTTCTTGCCGAGGGTTTCCCTCAGGAAGTAATAGAAGGCATCGTTGCCGTAACCCGACAGGCTGGCGAAAGCTACGAGGAATTTGTTGCCCGGGCAAAGCAGAATCCGCTTGGCCGCGCAGTGAAACTCCACGACCTTGAAGATAACCTCGACATTTTCCGTCTCGACACCCTTTCGCCCGAGATGGCGGCTCGATTTTCCAGGTATCTCGCCGCCTACAGATTCCTCCAGTCCGACGACACTCCCGACCCCGGGAAGCGACCCGCAGAAATCAAGACGGTCGACGAACTGTATTCCATTCTGCGTGCGGAGGAAGATAACAAGATCCGGTCACGGTCAAGCCACACCGGAGGAACGGACTATATGCGCAACAGACTGATAATCCGCGACAAGGACCGGATGGTGATAGACGAATCCAATATCTTTGACACACTTGTGGCAGTCGGACGCCTGATAGGTTTCGATAAAATTTACACCGCCGGAGTCATGGCGCAGAAAGGCCGCTTCAACTACAAGCTCGTACGCCACTCCACTCTGTCGGAATGTTATAAACGCGACACCTCCGGCTGGATGGTCCTTTCCAACATCCCGGTAGTCTCAGCCGCTCTCGCCCTCAACCACCTTTTCGACAAACTCAACGCCAGATACATCGCCTCGGTCGTGGACAGGTAACCGGGCCGGCCGCATTGCATCTCCCAATCAGGTAAAAGCGAAAGGATTGACGGAAAAGTGTCTGAGACGATTTAACCGGTCACAAATTGCGACCGGCTCATTTTCCGTGGTATTTTGAAATCCGATTTGTAATCGGATTATACAAGACTTTGCTATAAATGGCGATAAATACCATATAGGCCTATGAATTATCACCGAATAATATCCATTAATTTACCTCTGATAAAGACCATTTTCTTCGGCGCGTTATATCCTAAGGCATCAACAAGCCCGTAAGTCAACCCCAATAGCGCACTGCCATTGACCAGTTGTCGGTTAAATGTCCAGACCTCTTTACTCCGTCCACCCGATGTGATCTGACTTATTTGATAAAGTCCTTTCGGATATATTTCAGTAACCATTTCACTTGTCATACCAACTGCAATCTTTCCCTGAGCCAAAAGCGAGCCATATTTTTGACCATATTTGGCTATAAGCTCATCCCTCTTTTCGTCCTTTTTCTGTTTTTCTGCTATTTCGCTTTGTTGAATTTCTTGCAATCTGAATTGATATCTCTCAGCAGCCATATCCCGCATCTCTGTCCAAGTAGTGCATCGGTCGAGTTCTTCCCAGTCCTCATCCTCAAATCTTACGTTGGGTTTCAAAGTAGTAATATCATAAAGAGGCTTATCATATTGTTTCAACCATTCATCTTCGGCTACTGTTCCATCATTAAATGTAACTTTACAATCCACATTACTATATCTGAATACGTCCACTCCCACCGGATGATAATGACCCTCAAGAATTTCCCCGGTATGATAACGATATGTTCCTTCATAGGGTTTCATATCACGGATACTTCCGGTAAATGTATCACCGTTATGGTAATATATTGTCGGCTCTTCGTCGCTTAGCTTTAATATGTCTATAACAGAAGCAGATACGCCTTGACACATATTCGGAAATCCAGAAGCTGTGAATGTTATACTGTCAATATTTTCAATACTATTTGTTGGAATAGCTGATATTTTAAAATTGTTTCCCCTACCATATGCGGAAATATCAAAACAAGGAGTTTTTGAATCCATATCAAATGGTACATTACGTGCACTTATCTCTATCTGACCGGAATCGGGAGCAGGGGATATATTAAAGTAGCGCACACCATTGTGCCTCATTGCTCGTGACACTAATCCTAAAATTGAAGAACCGCAATGCTGCCATTCGCCTTTGGTAACGGGAGACAATTTCGGTTCATCATTATCACTCATATTACTAATGGAGAAGCACCCCTTCATAGTAACTTCGCCATCGTATAATTCGCCCTTTATGTATGGTATGGAGGCATTTCCATAGTAAATCCCTGAAAGAAATGGTGTGATTGAAGTTGTTTCTTTACCTTGTTTTACAACAAGCTGACCATTTTCCATACATATATCATAATCTTTATTTCTGTCAAAATGATAATTATATATGGCGATATACTGACCCGATACAAATTCTTTTTTGTAAACGTAGCCAACGACTATTTTGTCAGCTTCCTTAAATGTAATTACTTGTTGTTTTGCTTTAGGATTAAGTGTATTTGAATCATACGCTGATTGAGACATTACAGGTAAAACAACAGCGATTAATGTGAATATAAAAAAACAAATTCTTTTCATTTTAAGAATTTTATGCCGCGGTCATCCCCTCGTTGGCGTTAGATTGGTTTATGCAAGAAAAGCGTAGGAATCTGTATCTGTTACCGTCCTTCTGTTAGAGGCTTCTCGCATTGCCTAATCGAAGTCGGACGGCAACGAGAAGCCCTACGCTCGTATATGCAACCAAAGCGTCCGGCTATATTCCTCTCGGAATACATTGCCGGATGCAAGATAATTACATATCCACGAGCATCCATCGTTGCTCAATCCTTGACATCTAAATGAAATTTTGCGAGAATTCCTGAACGTCAAGAATCAGCGCGGATAAACGCTTTTCATTATGTCTGCTTCCCGCCCTCGTCCCCGACCGGAGGTTGGCTCAATCAAGTCTCGCTTCTACCTTCGGCGATCAGTGCGGTCTGCATTTGCAAAATTAATACAACTGTTTAAGAACTGCTATAATTTATGTTGAAAAACATAAATTGACAAGCCCGATGGCAACGTGTTCCATATAAATCAATTATGTTGTTGTAGTACGACTCGGTTCAGCTCTATTGCTCTTAGAATAATTGTATATATTCACAAACGATGGAGAACGGGTATGATTTTAGATGTTTTAGTTTTGGTTCAGTCTTAATCTGCAAAACACCAATATATTAAATAGTTGCATCTTGATTTATCGCAAATTTGGATAAATTGAGATAAATTGCTATATTTGCATCCAAATTGATTATTATGATTGAACAACCTCCTCATACTCCGACCGCTGCCATAGATATTTCCAATGAATCTGAAGAATTGAAGAATCTTATTTCCTCAATCAACAGTAAATATCTATATTGGAGCGATGTCAAATATCGCATGCCTTCAGGCATGACAGATATTGAATTATGGAGTAAAGTTAAATCAGTGAGAAATCTGACAGATGTCAAAGTCTGGACTCAGAATGATATTCATTTCTCTCTGACAAATACAATGCAGCGGTTGTGCCATGAGTTTGATATGGATTTTGGCGGTTCATGGGGAGCTTCCAAGATCTTCCCGGAGGATAAGACAACGCAGGAATTGTATCTCATCAGTTCTATTATGGAGGAGGCAATCGCCTCGAGCCAAATGGAGGGTGCCGCTACAACACGTGAAACCGCAAAGGAGATGCTTCGTAAAAAGATTTCTCCCAAAGATAAAAGTCAGCGCATGATTCTCAATAACTATAATACCATTAATTTCATCAGGGACCATGCAAAAGAATCGTTGACCCCTGCGTTTATAATGCAGGTACATTGGATGATGACAGAAAACGCGCTTGATGTTCCAGATGCCGCCGGTCGCCTGAGACGAGATGATGAAAATATCGTGGTTGGCAACGGCATAACAGGTGAAATCGTACATACACCACCATCTGCAGAATGTTTGAATGAGTTCTTGAACAGTTTATGCGCCTTTTTCAATGATGAGAATACTGAGGTTTTCATCCATCCGATAATTAAGGCTATCACAATACACTTCCTGGTAGGCTATTACCACCCTTTTGCTGATGGTAATGGCCGCACCGGAAGAGCCCTGTTCTATTGGTATATGATGAAATCAAACTATTGGCTCGTACAATACCTATCCATTTCACGTATTATTAAAGGCTCTAAGAAATCGTACGAGAAGGCATTTCTTTATTCTGAAGCTGATGGCAACGATATAGGATATTTCATCCAATACAATTTGGACGTGCTCCTCAAGTCTTTTGACGCATTAAGCCGATATATTAAACGCAAAAATAACGAGAAAAAGAAATCTGAAAAACTTTTGCATCTTGGCAACATCACAATCCGCCAGGCTGAAATTTTGAGTCTTTGTATAGAAAATCCTGATATTGTACTTGTCTCAACTGATATTGTAGGCAAATTCAGGGTGACACCTAATACCGCGAAATCAGATTTAAGAAAACTGACCGAAAAAGGTTACCTGCTTGAGATTAGCTTGAACGGAAGGACAAAAGGGTATATCCGATCGTCCAGCTTCGAGCAGATGGTGAATAAAATCAAATAAGTCATTATCTCAATTTATCGCAATATATCGTAATTCGCAATAAATTGAGATGCAACACACTGATAATAAAAAATATCAGCCATACAAACAAATCTTGAATTGTTTATACAGCTGATTATTAGATTTTTAACTCTTCAAATCAATACTCCTCCTCGTTGAAGAATGAATTAATTATTAATAATCAGTATATTACACGAATATTACCAAGGATAGACAAGTGTATTTTGCACTAAAAAACCATGAAATGCGACGGCCTTTTACCCTCTGATTTGCTGTTTCGGAGGAAAATGATGAAATCCTTTGAGTGTTCAATGAAGATGAATAGTTAATATTTTCAAATGCCTATTATGTAATAATTTAAATCTGAGAAAATAGGCACTTATGTATAAGAATGTCGTAACTTCCTCCATAGTTTGAGATGATATATAATTAACCGCAGCATCGCCAAATAACAGTTGATCTGCTATATTGATGATGCCGCGGTAAAGTCTTTAGGAAAATACAGTCTTAGTGGGTGATTATCTCTTATTCGAGTTTCCCATTACGGAAATCAGAAACCGCTTTATCTGAAAGACTTACTTCGGAGAAATAACATGTATGTTCATTGTCTTTTGGGCTTTGGGAACTTATGCCGAGGAGAAGCTGGTCTGGATAATCGTTCTTATACAAGCGTGCCATGCGCCATACTTCTCCATCTTCGGAGAAGTAGCTGCCTATCTGTTTGCCGTCAGATGAAATTCTCATATATACGAAAGGTCCGGCAATAGATTGGTGGTTATTGTCGTCTGACGTACCGATTGTACGGACTGTCACGACTCTGTGATCTCCGTATTCATCCTGCTCGAAACATAGTTTCTGGCTATGCTTTTCATTCTCATAGACATAGAGTACACCTGCGGAGTAAGTACCGGTATCGGTAAATTGAGGTTCAACCTTTGCGGTGAATGTGAAAGGTTTCGTATTATCAACCTCGGTAAAGAGAACGGGGGACGAATTGATGGTACTCTGCTCGTCGGGGGCACGGAAATAGTCAGTCTGAGGTCCGGCCACAAACTTTAATGTGTCGTTAACGATGGTAACGCCACTTTCGGCATTATTTTTGGATTGGGTGAATTTTACACCGCCAATCTCAATGTCACAGGAAGAAAATGTCTCCTGTACAGAGGGAGTCTCTGTCTTGTTGTCAGAGCACCCGGTCATGATTATGCCCATAAGCATGAATGAGTATAGGAATTTCTTTTGCATCGTGATATATTTAGTTCGTGATGCAAAATTAGAGGCTTTCAGAATATTGTACAATACTGAAATTTCACCAATTTTACATCAGGAGCGAATGATGGATCTTAAATAAGATTCATTTTGACCCCGATTTCTACCGCCGCCACAGTGTTTTTGACGCGCAGAACCGACAAGATATCCTGACGGTGTCGGTTAACGGTATTGAAGGATATATTAAGACTTTCGGCAATTTGCTTGCTGCCGAGACCTTTTGCCAGAAAACCCAGAATTTCTTTTTGCCGTTTGCTTAACAATTTGTTGTTGTTCTGTCTGTATTCCTCTTTGCTGACAGTTAGCCCTGTATAGGTGTTTAC
Organism: uncultured Porphyromonadaceae bacterium; assembly: GCA_900552325.1. Taxonomy (GTDB): domain Bacteria; phylum Bacteroidota; class Bacteroidia; order Bacteroidales; family Muribaculaceae; genus UBA7173. Next base: position 8,471 of record URZG01000030.1, read on the forward strand.
GATTCCGCCATTCAATCCCAGTGATGTTTGAGGGAAGGGAGAGTATGTACATAATCCACACCAAATGCTCCCATTTGATAGGCAGTTCAGATAACGGGTGGTGTGTAATATTTGCACAGTATCGCTTCGCCTCTCGTTATATATTCTTAAAAAACAAGAAGCTAAATATTCTGATTTCTTACTTGCGGGAACATTTTTCAGATAGGCTAAGAAACTGAGTTCAAGTATATGACGTTCCAATAAGTCCTCTTTGACTACTCTGTCGAATATTACATTTTCAAATGCCGTCTCATAATCTTCCAAATATTCAGGCAGACCGAAAAAATATTGACCGAACTTTCCGGCATATATATAACAGACGCTATTATGAAAATCAGAAACCACCCCAACACCTTCGGTAGCTCGGGCATAGGCTCGGGCATAAGTCTTGGTAGACTCAAGTAAAGCTAAGTCATACTCAGAACTTACAAATTTTTGACCTGTCAACAGTTGTTTAAGCTCCTTTTCCTGTTTCACGCTGCAATGCTATTCCGTTACTATTACAAAATTAACAAATTATATTTATACAACACAATTCCAGCTGCAAAAACTGCAAAAGTGAGGGTCATTGAGTTGGAACCTTCGCAACTGGCCATCTAAATATCCAGTTAAACAGACGATTACAACATTGTTGTTGAGAATGAATTACTGAAAGAATACGAACACCATAACTTGAAAATTCGGCTATCGTCTGCTATTCATACTTCGTTTGGATTGTGTGGGTTTCAGCATCTTGTGGGCTTGCATCATGCAGCGGGAGGCGACGGCGGTCGTCTTCACCCGGATTGCGTCCCCACGGGAGGTCTGATTAGGTGCCACCGCCTCCACATGACTGGGCGAATTGGGTTGCGCCATCGAGATAGCCGAGGAACAGATACATCGCACACTTCAGGATCTCGTTGGGCTGTTCGGCTATTGTTGTGAGAAAGTCGTCATCTAAATCTGCTTTAAGTTCTGATGGCATCGCTGCGAATAGTTTACGTATATCAACCACGAGTCTTCCGAAGATGGCATCCGTCAGCCTCATGCGTACCTGCTCCTGATGTTTGCTCGTCAATTCATGGTAATCACTTTGAGCATTATCGCGTTTTTCGGTGAGAGCGTCAAGTTCATCCTGCCGTTAGGATAATCTTCTGTTACTCCAGTTTTTTGGGAAAGCAGATATCAGAATAATTCAGAATGTGATCCAAAACGGACAAGTTTTATTATGCCTTCCTCTTTATCCCACCAAATCAGCAATGTGTCACTTTCGACATGGCATTCCATATAACCACGATAATTGCCGGTCAGAATGTGAGGCTTGTTTTCATCTGGAATCGGTTGCCCATTTACGAGCAGTTTGAGAAGCACCTCCAGTTTGTCGATTATCTTAATCTTGTATTTATAACGCTTGAGGTCTTTCTTAAACTGAGACGTAAGTTTGAGGGTATTCATAACGAATCGACAAAACTGCGGAAACTGTTCAAATCGAGCGTCTCAAGATTGTCAGAGGTTTCTGCTTCCTTCATGGCGGCGAGAGTGGTCTTGTTGGGCCGGTCAGCCACGAATGCCATTAGTACACTCTCCACAAGATTATTGAGACTACGATTATGACGCTTCGCTTCCGCCTGAAGACAAGAGAGAAGGTCTTCGCTAAGACGGAATGATGTTTGTTTTCTTTTAATTGATGCCGTATTCATATCATATAATTGTATAGTAGTGCAAAGGTAATGCATTTGTATAACACTTGCAAATCAAAATTAGTTTTCCTCGTTTGAGATAGCTGCGTTCTATCGTATTTTGGACAAGCGAATTATGCGCTAAAAGGATGCAAAAAGCGATTGGCAAGTTTATTTCATCGCTTACCAATCGCTTGTGTATAAATTATTTACGCCTTATAATCGGGCTAATTTTCAATCAATACTCCTCCTCGTTGAAGAAGAAGTCTTCTTTGGAGGGGTAGTCGGGCCAGATGTCTTCGATGGATTCGTACGCTTCGCCTTCGTCTTCGATTTCCTGGAGGTTCTCGATTACTTCCAGGGGAGCGCCCGAACGCTGGGCGTAGTCTATGAGTTCCTCGCGGGTTGCAGGCCAGGGCGCGTCCTCGAGTTTCGATGCTAATTCAAGTGTCCAGTACATGGTCGTGAATGTATTGTTATTGAGGGTGTTTATGTTTTCTGTTACTTATAAACGCGCGGCGTGGCGAATTATTATGGCCGTTGTGTTTTTTTATACAATGTGACCTGACTTTACTTGCTCCAGGGGATGTCGGGGCATCCGGCGGCGTGGTTGAGGGCGCGGCCGAGGATGAAGAGGTAGTCGCTCAGGCGGTTTATGAAAGTCGGCACGAGGGGATGCACCGGGGTGCGTGCGGCCTGCAGGGTGGCGATGTTGCGCTCGGCGCGGCGGCATACGGTGCGGGTCACGTTGGCCTGTGCTGCGGCCACGGTGCCGCCGGGAAGGATGAACGAACGCAAAGGGGGCAGTATGGCGTCGAGGGCGTCGATGCGTTCCTCCAGAAGTGTCACGTCGGCTTCGGAAAGTCCCTGCGGGGAGGTGTCGGGTCCGTCGGGGAGATCGGCGGTATCGGTGGCCAGATAGGCGCCGATGTTAAACAGACGGTTCTGCACCGTCAGGAGTGCGGCGTCATCGTCGGGCGTCAGGGCGTCCTTGCCAACGGCGCGGAGCAGCCCGAGGTGCGAGTTGAGTTCGTCAACAGTGCCGTAGGCGTCAAGCCGCGGCGAAGCCTTGGAGGTGCGTCGTCCCCCTACAAGGGAGGTGGAACCGGCATCGCCGGTACGGGTATAGATTTTCATGATGTGGGGGATATGGTGTGGATGGTTATCGGTCGGGATTAGCGAGGAGTTCCTCGTTGGCGCGGCCCAGGGCGGCGGTAAGCTCCCCTACGGTGGGATAGAACTGCAGGTGACGGGTAGCCGGCGGGGTGGCGAGCGACCGCGTCACCATGTGTCCCATCAGATCCTTCAGCGGTGAATATAGGTCGTTGCGGTTGAGGAGCATCACCGGCTTGGGCTCACGGAAGAAAGTCATCGAAGCCAGGGCGGCGAACACCTCGTCGAGGGTGCCGATACCGCCGTCAAGAGCCACGAAAACGTCGGCGTTCTCCTCCATCATCTGTTTGCGCTCGTGGAGAGTGGAACAGAAGAGGTTCACTGTGTTGTCGGGGTGCATTGAGTCGATGCGGTTCTGCGGCACAACGCCCATCACGATGGCTCCGGCCTCGCGGGCGGCGTGGGCCACCTCATGCATCAGCCCCAGCGAGAGGCCTCCGTAGACGAGCTGATGGCCGTTCTCGCCTATCCATCGCCCGAGGGTGCGGGCGTCATCTACAACTTCCTGCGGGAGTCCGGCCTTGGCCGAGCAATATACGGCGATTCTCATAAGAGTGTCTGTTGTTTTGTTTGGCGCAAAAATAAGAAAATTTCGTAACTTTGCCCCTATGGAAAGGAAAGAATTTGAGATAATGGCTCCGGTGGGGAGCTACGAGTCGCTCTCGGCCGCCATCGCCGCCGGGGCCGATGCGGTATATTTCGGCGTGGAGGGGCTCAACATGCGCGCCCGCTCGTCGGTGAATTTCACTCTCGACGACCTGCGCCGGATAGCCTCCATCTGTGGCGAAGCCGGCGTAAAAACCTATCTCACAGTCAATACCATCATCTACGACGACGAGATGGAGAAATGCCGTGCCATCATCGACGCCGCCCGCGACGCCGGCATCACCGCCATCATCGCCTCCGACATGGCCGCCATACTCTACGCCCGCTCCGTTGGGGTGGAGGTGCACATCTCCACACAGCTGAGCGTGTCGAACACGGCCACCGTGCGCTTCCTTTCGCAGTATGCCGACGTGGTGGTGCTCGCCCGCGAACTATCACTGGAGCGCGTGCGCGCCATCTATGACGCCATCCGCGCCGAGGATATCCGCGGCCCGCACGGCGACCCGGTTAAGATCGAGATGTTCTGCCACGGCGCCCTGTGCATGGCCGTCTCGGGCAAATGCTACCTGAGCCTCCACCAGATGAACTCCTCGGCCAACCGCGGTGCCTGCACTCAGATCTGCCGCCGCGGCTACACGGTGACCGACCGCGAGACAGGCGACCAGCTCGATGTGGAGAACCAGTACATCATGTCGCCCAAGGACCTCAAGACCATCCACTTCCTCAACAAGATGGTCGACGCCGGGGTGCGCGTGTTCAAGATCGAGGGACGCGCCCGCGGCCCCGAGTACGTATCCCTGGCCGTGCGCTGCTACGACGAGGCCCTGCGCTCACTCTGCGACGGCACCTACTCCGACGAAAAGATAGCCCGCTGGGACGAAGAACTCTCCAAGATCTTCAACCGCGGCTTCTGGGACGGCTACTACCTGGGGCAGCGTCTGGGCGAATGGTCGGCCAAATACGGCTCCTCGGCCACCCGCGTCAAGGAGTACCGCGCCAAAGGCGTGCGCTACTTCTCCAAGATCGGCGTCGCCGAATTCTACATGGAGAACGGCGAGCTGCGCCCCGGCGACGAGATTGTGATCACCGGTCCCACCACCGGCGCCCTGGTGCTCTCACTCGATGAAATCCGCGTCAACCTCAAGCCCGTTGAAGTGGCCCGCAAAGGCGACTCCTTCTCCATCGCCGTGCCCTCCAAGATCCGCCCGTCGGACCGCCTCTATCTATGGCGTAAAAAATAACTCCACCGAAAACATAGGAACCGGAAAACGGAGGCTTCATGCTAAGCCCCTCGTTCTCCGGTTCCTGTTGTTTTTTGATATTCCTTATTCGGCAGCCTGGGTAGCCTTCTCGATCTGCTTCTGGATACCCTCCGATGTGAGACGGCTCAACTCTACGCAGAACTCCTCGTTGTCGGCGTATTTCTGGACAATCTTGTTGTAGGAGGCCATCTTGGCGGCAGCGGCTTCCGTGTCACCGGTCAGGGCGAGGTCGTTGGACTCTATCATGA